>DUMD01000077.1 GCA_012840065.1 Clostridia bacterium | reverse complement strand
AGGACTTTCAATAGTTTCATTTTTACCCACTTTCTATTCTTTAGTATTACTTTAGTCTGCTTTCTGCCTTACTGGTTTCGGAAAACCAATTAAGACGACCCATGATGCATTACAACCGTGCTCTTCCTGGACTTTTTACAGAATGTGATTATCAATAATTTTAGCATAGATAAAAATTTTTGTAAAAAAGATCATACATATCGTACAATAATGTAAAATTGTTATAAGAAAAACACAAAAACCACTCTTTTTGGTAAAATAAAATATCAAAAACAATAAATCATCAAAAATGAATGTCTCTCCTAAATATCATCTTACTACAAAAATACCCAAATTCATTGAAATTGTTTAAACGCAAATGACAATCAAGGGAAAATACAGCTAATGAGCAATACAATGTTTGATTTTATAATTCAGGTCAGCAAAAAAGACCAATAATTTAGTAGAAAGGAATCATAGGGATGAAAAATAGATTTTACGTACTATTTATTATTATCCTACTCATAATATTTGGAGTTGGAGGATGTAAAAATACGGAGCAGTTGCCCCATAATTCTTCTGAAACACCATTGTCTTCTCCTCCATCGGATAATCCGCCGATGAGTGTATATCAATCAGTGCTACAAAACAAGACTCAGTTTTTCAGCATCGATACCCAAAAAAATTTGACTATTACCCAATTAAATCAGGCTGTTAGTAACGACAACAGCGTTAAAGTAAAAGTGACAAAATTTACACTAGCTGATCTAGAAAAAGACGACATACCGGAAGTTATTCTTTGGCTAGCTGCAAATAACAGCGAAGATTTTGGCTTTGAGGTTTTGAATTATAAAAATGAAATGATTTATGGCTACACTTTACCCTTTAGATCTTTTATGGATTTAAAAGATGATGGAACTTTTTCCTTTTCCAGCGGCGCAGCGGATTATGGGTTTGGCACAATAGAATTCACCAAAAATGGTTACATGATCAATAAGATTAGTTATAGTGAATCAAATTACGATTCCAACAATAATCTAATTATTTCTTATTTTGTCAATCATGAAAATACTACCAAAGAAGATTTCCTGTCGACTATTAATAAGCAAAACGAAAAAAGAGGAGTAACCTGGTATGATTTTACTGATGACAATATAGAAAGGCTGCTGTCAAGCTATAAGTAAACTGCAAAGTTAATCCAGGTTAAAGCTGAAGCTAACAACAATAAAAATTTATAAAACTTCCTACCATTAAGTTTTAAAACCAAAAAAGGGCTGATGCAAAACTAATCTAAGGCTATGCATCAGCCCTTTCCTTTACAGAATTATTGACTTTGATATCGACTTGTTTCCGGTATATGGATAATCTTCCCCTAAATTTAAATATCCATCGTCTTGAATAAACACAACTCTGTATAATTAATTATATATATTTATTCTATATATTCTTGCTTTTTAAAAACTTAATCGCATCCTCTTCATCAAGTGGCTTGCTAATTAGATACCCCTGGATCTTATCGCAGTTGTTTTCTTTTAAATACTGCAGTTGGATATCCTGCTCAACCCCCTCGGCAATTGTACATTGCCCCAATTTATGTGAAATAGAAATGATATCTCTCGTAATTACTTTATTTAGGTTTGCACTCAACAATCTATCGATAAAATATTTGTCAATTTTCATGTAATCAACTTTTAGTTCTGTTTTTCTGGATAAAGAAGAATAGCCGGTCCCAAAGTCATCTATAGCTATGTAAATCCCCGCTTCCCTCAGTTTTTCAATAATATGATTGATATTATCATAATTGGAAGCAAAAACCGATTCCGTAATCTCAATACCGATATTCTTGGGATTAATCTGCATTTCGTCAATTAATTCAAACAGCCTGTTTATGAAATTAGGTTTCAACAGCTGAATGATAGAAATATTAATTGAGACGTTAATATTATCGTATCCATGTTCCTTGAGTTTGTTTAAAAAACTAAATGCTTTGATTATAACTTTTTCCCCAATCGGAAGAATAAGCTTTGTTTTTTCGGCGATCGGAATAAATTCTAAAGGAGATACCAATCCAAGCTTTTCTGTCTTTAACCTGGCCAGTGCTTCAAAGCCAACAATTTTATCCCTTTTTAAATCCATAATAGGCTGATACTGTAAAAAAAGATCATCGTTAGTATGGTCATCCACTGCTATAGCTTTAAGAACTTCCACAATATCTCTTTCTCTGTTAACTAAGGCTTCCAGATCCTCATCATAAAAACAAATTTCAAAGTCCCTTCCAAACAAGCTGACAAATCTTTCTGAGGCAATTAGAAGTCTTCTCAGGAGCAGATCAATATCAACTTCCTCTTGGTCCTGTTCAATTTCCAAAATCCCAATTCCACCGCTTATTCTATCTGTTACAAATACGGATTCTAAAGTTTTTACAATGACATTACTGAAATCAAGAAGTTCTTTTTTATCTTTATAGTCTAGGAGATAGAAAATAAAGCTGTTTTCACGGGGCTGGAACAAAAGACGATTATCAGTACAATGCTCACTAAGGGCCTCAGCCGCCTTTTTTATCAGGTTCTGAGAATACTGGAACCCATAATTGATTGTTAACAACTGAACCATACTTAAGTTAATACCAATAAGCGCCTTTTTTGACTCCTTCTTTAGCTTGAGGTCCTTTTTCAGCAATGACACTAAATAATCACGATTATACAAGCCTGTCCATCTATCGTGTTCATTATTATACTTCAGGATATTTTCAATTGCTTTTCGATCTGATATGTCAAGGACAATTCCCTCCAAGGCTTCAACTTCGCCATCATCGTTAAAAATTCCTTGCCCCAGCTCAAGAACCCATTTCTTCTCACCGGTAGAAGTTATAATTTCATACTCATATTTAAACGGCTCCTTTTTTGCAAGAACTCGAGCCCATTCATTCCGTAAAGCTTCGCGGTATTCAGGAGAAATAATATCATTATAGGATAGGTCTCTGTTGTATAGTAGGCTCTCTGGAGGATATCCTGTAAGGTTAAAACAGCCTTCGGAAACATAAAGCATTGTCCATTCATAATCGTATTTGCACCTGTAAGCAAGTCCCGGAAGATGGGAAAGAAAAACAGATTTGCTGCGTTCACACTCATTCAATGCCGTTTCAAAAACTTTACACCCATTAATACTCCGGACCAAACAACTAGTGGACTGATTCACTTGTTGTTCCAGCATTTGTTCAGCACGTAATAGGGCAAGATGGAGATTAATCCTAGCTTTCAAAGAATCAACGACTGGCTT
>DUMD01000076.1 GCA_012840065.1 Clostridia bacterium | reverse complement strand
ATGAAGGTGAAAATAATAGAAGTTGATCAAGAAAAATGTGCCCAATTGTCTGAACTGTTGCCTGAAGTTCTGGTCATCCATGGAGATGGAACAGACGAGGAACTGCTGCAGTCTGAAAACATAGATGAGATGGACGCCTTTATTGCCATGACCGGAATAGATGAAGAAAACTTGATATCGGCAGTTCTGGCTAAAGAAAATGGAGTCAAAAAAATTATTACTAAAATAAGCCGTATGAATTATACAAAAATAGCCAAACGCTTAGGTATTGACAGCATTATAAGTCCGAAACAGATTACAAGCAACCATATTCTAAGATATGTACGGGGAAGCAATGTTAAATGTCTATATAGAATTATCGAGGGGCAGGCAGAAATAACCGAGTTTAGTGCTAATAACTCCAATAACATTCTCAACAAAAAGCTCAAAGATCTCCATCTTTCCAAAGATACGATCATTGCCACCATTGTAAGGGGAAAAGAAATAATCATTCCTCATGGAAATGATTCTATCAAAGAAGGAGACAGAGTTATTGTTATTTCTAAAAATAAAAACCTAGCCAATTTAGATGACATAGCAGTGAATTTCGCAGGGGGAAGATGAAATGAATTTTAGGTTAATTTTAAAAGTTTTAGGTAAATTGTTAATCTGCGAAGCACTGCTCATGCTGCCTTCCCTGTTGGTATCCTTATATTACGGAGGTAGAGATACAAGGGCTTTTCTCCTTAGCATGTTAATTACTGCCCTAGCGGGCATTCCTTTAACCTTTTTAAAAATAAATAGAAAAACCATCTATGCCCGAGATGGCTTTGCTATTGTAGCCCTAGGCTGGATTTTAATGTCCTTTTTCGCCTCTCTCCCTTTTGTTCTTAGCGGAGTAACGCCTAACTTCATTGATGGTTTTTTTGAAGCTGTCTCCGGTCTCACAACAACGGGATCCAGTATTTTAACTTTTGTGGAAGGTCAGCCCAAGGGAGTTCTTTTTTGGCGGAGTTTCACCCACTGGGTAGGTGGGATGGGGGTTATCCTCCTTACCCTAGCTATTTTACCCTCTCTAGGTGCAGGAGGAATCCAGCTTATGAAGGCAGAAAGCCCCGGACCGAATCCAGGAAAAATTGTACCACAGCTCAAGCAAACAGCCAAAATTTTATATACTATCTATTTGGTCATTACAGTAATAGAAATCATCTTGTTGAAACTAGCTGGACTGTCCCTTTTTGACGCCTTTATCCATAGTTTTGGAACTGTCGGTACCGGAGGTTTTTCCAGTATGAACGCCAGTGTGGGGGCCTATAATAACCCGGCCGTAGAAATCATTATCACAGTCTTCACCTTCATCTGCGGAGTAAATTTTTCTTTATATTATCTAATGCTCAAAGGTGATTTCAAAGCACTCTCTAAAGACAGTGAATTTCGTTTTTATTCAGGAGTTGTCCTAGTTTCTATTGCTCTCATTACCTTTAATCTGTATGGAAGGGTTTTCAACTCTCTTGGAGAATCCTTGCGGCATTCTTCTTTCCAGGTGGTGACAATCATTAGTACAACGGGATTTTCCAGCACAAACTTCGACCAATGGGGTATGTTCAGTAAAATAATTCTCTTCATGTTAATGTTTATTGGAGGATGCGCCGGTTCTACCGCAGGAGCAATGAAAAATATCAGAATTTTACTCCTCTTAAAAATCATGAAAAGACAGCTGCTCAAGATAATTCATCCTAATGCTGTCTATACAGTAAGGCTGGGAAATAAAGCTGTGGATGAAAAAATATTAACCGGAGTACAGGGATTTTTCTTCATGTATATCCTGGTTTTTATTATAGCAGTACTGATCATCTCCTTGGAAAACTTAGATTGGGCAACAACGATTTCCTCTGTAGCCGCAACCCTGGGTAATGTTGGGCCAGGCTTCGGAATCGTAGGACCAATGGGAAACTATTCTTCCCTTTCAAGCTTAAGCAAATTCGTCCTTTCTTTTTGCATGATCATCGGACGTTTAGAAATTCTACCGGTTTTACTTTTGGCCACACCTTCCTTCTGGAAAAAAGTAAATATCTAAAACAAAAGGTTAGTGGTGTACTAATACCCGCTAACCTTTTTAATTCCTCGCTAGGTTTTTAAACTTTATTGAATAAGTTGCTTTGGTTTTAAAATATAGGGTAAAGGAAAAAATTTAGAATAATTTTAGTAAAGATATTTTATAAATCATTCCAATTAAATATATCCATAAGTTTGTCCCATTTAATACTTATGTATGAATTTAAAAAACTAGCTCCGGCAGTCATAATATATTTTTCAAAAGAACTGCTTAGCTTTTCTAAGCTAGCAGAGAGATGCTCTATTCCCCGGGTTAAATCTTCGATTTTTGATCTGGGTATTGAAAATACCATTTCGTAATCATCTGCAAAACCAAAAAATTTTTCACCGCTATCAGGCAAAACTATATTGTATCTATCTTCTATATAAGGAACAACTATTTCCGCACTACAGGAACAGTGGCCGGTAAAGCGGCTTTTTAAATGGCCTCCCCTTTCATATAAAGCACTTGCAATTAAGCGATAAATTTGGGCTGGATTACCATAAACCATGACAATATCCGGTATGAACTCTGCCTTGTGTAAAGGGGCAAAAAAAACCGCTTTCGTATCTGCATTAGGCATTTTAACAATAGAAGCATGCAGTCTAGCGGCAGCACCCAGGTCTGCTGTATTAAGGGGACAGCTTAATCTTCCGTTTTTAATAAAATTAGGCTCTTCCACATAACCAAAGATAATTTGTGCCAAAGGACAAGCCTCATCTTGTTGGCTAAAACCCAGCGTCCACCCATATCTGCGGGCAATGGTAATTCCTTGGCAGATAGCTAATCTATGGCCAAAATATTTTTGCGGACTTCTGTAGCGAAAGGATATCTTTTCCTGCTTTTCACTTATTTTTACTGCAATCGGGAAAGTTGCAGGTCTAATATAATTGTTTAGAGCTTGGTTTAACTGCTTACACAATTCATTCACACTCATAAAACCCCCCCTCCCTATTTCTATGCCTCCTTGTTAATAATTATTATAAATTTATAATAATTATTAACAGATGTCCATAACTTTTTTATAATATTCTTTGTTTTTCCAGGAAATCCTTTCCTGAAAGAGAATACTTTTTAAGTAAAATTGCTACAATATTTTACAAATTTTGTAAATCAACCATAATTTTAAATTAGAAAGGTCTAATTTTCCTCTCCCCAGCTTACTATTTTTTATCAATCGCCATTTAGTCCGGAGCCATCTGCATATAAAAAGCAGAAAGGAACCAGAGATAGATAAACAGCTTTAACCATATCCCTGGTTCCTTTCTGCTTTCCTCTTAATCTCTTAACCCGCAGTATTTTTCCAATTCCCAATAATATTTAGGAAATACAGGCTGAACATTTACTCCGAAAACAGGAGTAGGAATTCTGGCTACTCCATTATCATGAGTAGCTACCAAGCCTGTCATAAAATCATCTATTTTACTGGCAGGCATGGCAAAAGCCAATTCATCATCTCCAGTTAAGGCAAATACTTTTTCCCCTCCACCGGGAATAATAACATTGTATTTCTTTTGGGTATAGGGTACCGTAATTTCCCCACCACAGGCTCCCCGACCGGCAAAGCGGGATTCTATATAACCGCCTTCCTTATACAAACCACCTTGGATCATTCTCACCACTT
>DUMD01000075.1 GCA_012840065.1 Clostridia bacterium | reverse complement strand
ATTTTCCGCTTATTCTCAACACTTTTCACTCCAATCCTACTTTTATCTTCAATTATTTCTCCATCTACAATAATTTCTCTCTCCCCATTGTTTTCAGCCGATTGACCGGCCTGATTTTCAAATCCTGCCTCCGCTGGTTTTAGAGGAATAATTATCATAGCAATAATATAGGCAATTATAGCTCCTCCACCAAGAAAAGCCAAGATAATCCAAATTAATCTGATTAAAGTAACATCAATATCAAAATACTCGGCAAAGCCACCGCACACCCCGCCAATTACTCTTTGCGTTCTAGAACGGTATAATTTTTCTCCCATAAATTCTCCTCCATTTCTATTGCCGCCCCAGTATTATATTATTCATTATATTTCAGCAGGGAATTTTCTACAAATTCTACTTTATTTTTCATTTTCCCACAACTCTCTAAGGGTATCGGCATTAATTCTCCAAGCTTTACCTTCGATTTGTTGGACAATAACTTTAATTTCCTTCCTTCTGCTCTTACTTTCCCCAGTAAAATTATAAAGCACATCAACTTTATAATGTTTAGCAAACTCCTCCTCCCCCACAGATGATAGCCCGACTATCCGAATAGAACTTAGTTTATTCAACCAATTATTTAATTCTTCCCCCTCCAAACTCTTATTTAATGCTTTCCAGGCAATAGCCGGAGAATCCTGATCTAGGGCAGTAAAAAAAATAAAAACAACTTCATTTGGTCCTGAAGCATCGATAAATTCTTCAATCCTACCCGCTGCTTTCCAGACCATCATTTGATGGGCAAGGTCTTGACCCCCACTTACATGGGTTTTACTTCCTAAAAAATGAAGGCAAAAATGACCATTAAAATTATTACCCTTTATTTGCCCTGCCCCGTGGGGCATTCCATTCATAGATCCTGCTATTCTCCTTGTCCCAATCTCAACAATTACCGCCCTTCTTTTCCAACTCCACTTTCCGCCATAAATCCTTTTCATTATTTCCGTATCTTCTGCCGTTAAGGGCTGCACATCAGCATGATCCCTGCCCGCCCTTCTTTGAACTCTAAACCTAAGTCCAGTCTCCACATCTTCAATCCAAGCATAGGTATAACGGGGAAAAAGCCCATTAACTATTTCCCAATTTACAAGCTCGCCCTGTTTATTAGCAGTCTGCATTTGCTCTACATAGCTATTAAGCAAGCTTTTCAACTGTTCAGAAGGAATAATAGCTTTACCTTTATTGGTTAAATAAATATTGCTGCCGTCAAAAAAATTCAGGTCAAAAGAAAATAGTTTTGCTAAAATTGTAATTTTATGAGGAGCATTTAGACAATATTTTGCTTTTATCTTTCTAGACTTCTTATAAGCCTGATAGAATTCCCTCACCAGATTACCCCTAAGAATAAGCGGATCCGTACAGCCTGCAATTTCAATTTTTATCGTATCAGGAATAGTTAAAATTCTTAAAACAAAAACAAATATAGCTATAGAAATTAAAATATACTTTAATTTTAACCCTTTGCTCCCCCGTCTACCCAACTTAAATTTCAACTAAATCACCCCTCATATATTTGCTATCACAACATATGAGGAGGAAAATCAATTTTATGAATAAAAGCAAAAACTTTCTAAAAATTCTTCCTTCCCAAATTTTCATTTGGAAGAAGGTTTTGTAAAAAAATTGTCGAAATTTCAGTTTAATGCAAAACAAGATTACTTATAAAAAAGAAGGAGGAAGTTCAAATGAACTTAAGCATTACTAATTCTTTAACAATTATGGTCCTGTCCATTTTAACAGGAATAATAATGCCTTCATTTGATTTACCTCTTATCTACAATATTATAATAAGTGCTATTCTCGCCATTTTATCTATTTTTATCATCAACACACTGAACATAAGACCAATTCGCCAATTTTCCAATGACTTGGAGAACAATCTTAAACAAAATACACCTTGGAATAAGGATAAATATAAAAAATATGAAGAATTGAACCGCATTAGCCAGGCTATTCACAAATTAGAAGATAAGTTTCAAAATGCTTTAGGTGAATACCAATTAGTTCTTCAAGCCCTACCAGACCCCCTTTATTTACGAGACATAGATAGAAATATAGTTTATTGGAATGAAGCTTTAACTAAGCTAACAGGGTATACTGCTGAAGAAGCTAAAAAAATGAAATGCCACGAAATCTTCCAATCAACAGTCTGTCCAGATTGTCCTACTGAAAATTATTGCATGAAAACTAAGAAAAACATTACTGGTACAGAAATTACCATCAAACATAAAGATGGTCATGATATCACCATTCTTTCATCTATAGCTGCCCTCTTTGATAAAGAAGGCAATCCTACGGGAGCAATTGAATTATTTAAAGATATAACTAAAGACAAAAATATGCTCAATAGCATAACCGATTTAGCTGAAAGCTTGTCCTCTGTCGCCCAAAATCTTGATACTGTATCTGAACAAGTAAGCCAAAATTCAGAAGAAATTACTGCCGCTATCTCCGCCATCAGTGAAAACTCTCTCCAAAGTGCAAACCTAGGAGATAAAGCTAAGAAACAAGCTTTAGAAGGACAAAAATTATCGGAAGAAACTGTGGCTAAAATGGCAGAAATTCAGCAGGTTGTAAATATTTCCAACCAAACTATTGAACTATTAAGCAGAAAAGGAAAAGAAATCGAAGAAATAATAGCTTTAATTAAAGGTATTTCCGACCAAACCAATCTCTTAGCCTTAAACGCAGCTATAGAAGCAGCCCGGGCAGGGGAAGCAGGCAGAGGATTTGCAGTTGTGGCAGAAGAAGTAAGAAAATTAGCTGAACAATCAAAAACAGCAGCAGATAAAATCTCCCTTCTGGTTAAGGAGGTTCAAGCCGGTACCGAACAATCCTACAAAGCAATGGATAGGGTTAAAACTGAAATTGATAATGGATCAGATTCAATTAGGAAGACAATATCCTCCTTAAGCAGCATAACAAATACTGTTTTAGAAATATCAAGCCTTATTTCCCAAATAGCTAGTTCCACCCAACAGACCGCAGCTGCCACGGAAGAAGAAAATGCCTTAATGGAAGAGGTAGCTAAAGCAGCTCATAATTTATTCCAAATCTCAGAACAGCTAAAACAAGAATTAGAAAATTTTACTTTCTGAATAAAAATTGACGGGAGTAGACCCGTCAATTTTTATTTTTACCTTCCTGATCTAATTAATAGTTTTAACTTTAAAACGAACAGGAGTTACTTCCTTACTAAGCGGAGCAAATTCAAAGCCCTGAACCTTAAGATTTTGAATTATCTGCGGGAGGGCCTCAACCGTCGATTGCTTATCACCACTATCATGCATAAGAATTACAGGCTTTGTTTTCCCTTTAACCTGCTTCATTACATTGTTTATTATTTCCTGAGGCCTAATTTTTTTCTTAAGGGCATCTCCAGAATCGACATTCCAATCAAAATAATAATACCCTCCCTCTTCTAATAACCGAAAATATCTCTCATCAGCTTTAGGGTAAGAACCACCTGGAAAACGTACAAGTTCTGTCTTTTTTCCAATCAGTTCAAAAATTAGAGAATCAGTTTTTTCAATTTCCTCCATAAAAGATTCAGGGCTGCCATAAATCAGCTTGTAATTATGGCTGTATGAATGATTCCCCAAGGTATGGCCAGCCGCAGCAATCCGCTGAACAATCTGAGGATATTTTTCAGCAGCTTGTCCAGTAACAAAAAAAGTTGCTTTAATTCCATAATCATCTAAGATTTGCAGAATCTTTAGGGTATTTGGGGATGGCCCATCATCAAAGGTCAAATAAGCTAAAAATTTTTCGACTTCTTCCTCTTTATCCGGGTCAGAACTGTTAACCCCTTCCCCCCTTGGAAGTTCTGTCTCCTGGACTTCTTCATCTTTCTTTGTAATTTCTGTCGAATTTGTACTAAGAAATTGTTCTTTTTGAGTATTTTCTTTATCTCTATATTGAATATTTTTTTTAAATTGAGTATTCTCTCTAGATAAATTAGAAACTTCCCAATTTATTTCAGTTTTATGACTACTAGCAGCTAGACCAAAATTAAAACCATTAACAATAAAGAAAGCACTCACACCTATAATTATGCCTATAATTGTTGTAAAAAGAAAAAAATATCCCCCTCTTTTCTTCACGACTTCTATCTCTCCCTAGATTATTATTCTAATAGATAGGACGATCTTATGGCGTAAAATGTTTCAACAAATTATATTTCTTTTTAAACATAATAAAAACCTGCTAACGCAGGTTTTTTATTCATCCAAATTACAGTCCTTTAGTCTGGGTAAATCTATAAAAAACTTGGTTCCCTTACCAAGTTCGCTCTCCACTCTTATTCTCCCCTTATGGTTTTTTATAATCTGATTCGAGATAGCCAATCCTAAACCCGTACCTGTTTCTTTAGTAGTAAAAAATGGTTCAAACAGCTTATCCATAATTTCTTCAGGAATTCCCTTTCCTGTATCCTCAATCCAAATGGTAACATGCTCTGTCTCTTCATCATAATAGGTACCAATCGTTAATTTGCCTCCTTCCTGCATGGCTTGAAAGGCATTGTTTATGAGATTAAGAATAACTTGTTTTAGCTTCTCTTTATCTCCAGCAACGGGAGGAAGATTTTTACCATAAACAATTTTAAAATCTATTCCTCGTAACAGAGACTCACTAGTAACTAAAGAAAGTATTTCCTGTAAAAGAATATTTACCTCTAAGCATTCCAATCTAGTCTCCGTAGGCTTGGCTAAAACTAGAAAATCACTAACAATACTATTCATCCTGTCAATCTCTGTTAAAATAATATCTAGGTATTCTCCATATCCTTCCTGTTTGTCATTATTGATCTTTAATTGCAACAATTGGAGAAAACCTTTAATAGTGGTCAAAGGATTTCTGATTTCATGGGCTGTACCGGCCGCCATCTGCCCTATTATTGATAACCTTTCCGCATTTTGTAAATACTGATTCCAGGATAATAGATTTTGCCTTATTTTATGCTCTACGTCCTCCATCGAACCAATTAACCAGGCAATCAACATTAAAATAAAAATATAAGCCAAGTCGGAATCAAGCAATAAATTAAAAGTATCAACATATTTATAACTTCCCCAGGTATCGATAAACAAAGCAGCAGAGCAAATTGCACTTACAATCAATCCGCCTTTTCTTCCATAATTAATAGCCCCCACAATTGGCGGAAGAAAATATAAAGCTTTAAATTTACTTTGATATGAACCTGTGATGTGTACAGAATAAATAACTAAAACAATAGATATAAAGGTAATCACTAAATCAACAATTACTGCTGACCACATATCTTCTTTTGCCTGCATTTTCTGTTGCCAGACAATCAGAATTAAAATAACTGAAAAAGAAAAAAATAAGTAATGAGTAAGAATAAAGATAAATACCCCATCCCTGCCAGATTAGCTTGATAGTAACTGGTAATAGCTAAAGTAACAAGGAGAATTAACATAGCATAGGCAATAAAAAGATAATTATTTATCTTTTTACTTCGCTCCTTTTCCAATCCCATCATTAATTTTCCCATCTCCGTTCTTGCTGCATAATATAATCAACCTAACTATCTTTTTTATAAAAGAGTAACCCAATAAAAGGAAATTTTTTCCCTTTTGATTAATTCTCTCTTTCAGCCATATATCCTGCTTACCAAAAAAATTTTGTTTAGTTCAAAAAAAGTCATTTATATTCACTAATCATTTCTTTTATTTTTGCAATTACTGTTGTCAAAAAAGAATTAAAGTCTCCCTCCACCAAAGTAGCGGAAAAATCAATTATTCTTTCCACCTCTTTTTTATTAACCCCCTCAATCTGATGTTTATACCAAAGTTGTTCACTATAAAGCTTGGAGAGAGAAAAAGAATTAATTTGGTCAGCAGTGATAAAATGATGAAGGACCGATAAATCAAAAGCCACATCAGAAAAATAACGGCTATAAAAATTATTCAAAGTGGTATTGAGTAATTCATCCTTTCCGTATTTTTCTATGGAAGCCTCTATTTGAGATTTCAACCAGGGACTCCGGTTTGCCAATTTAATCTCAATAGCCATTTCAATAAAATTATGTGCCTTCCACCAGCTAAACTTAGCAGGGAGATTACAAGCTTTCTGCACTTCATTAATGATGGGAAGGGCTTTTTGAAAACAATATCCCCTTTCTTCTTTTTTTAAGCCATAGCATTCATCTCCATAATAATCAAGCCCTTTGGGATTAGCCCCATGGGTTAATGCTCCCAAAGCAAAAGGGATTAATTCAGGTTGATTTTCTTTGATAAAGAAAAATAGTTCTTCCCCTAAACAATGAGTATGGTGCCAATTCAAACCAAAAATCAAAGCTGTGTCAGGGAAAATAGCACCGATAGTTTGCAACTCATTTGATTGTCCCAGCACCTGTTCAGCAACAAAAACATGGGTTAAAGGAAACATCTTTTCCTCCTTTTGAAACTCGTCTAAAATTTTTATTGCTTTTATTATAATATTTATTAATCCCCATTTTGTATTATCGGCTATTTTTCATTTTCTTCTAGTTCAATTTCCTTCCAAGCATTCTTATACACTTCCAAATCCCGATCACTGAAAAGAACCATCCTCACTTCTTTTAACTCTCCAAGCCGAGGAAAATGTTTTATTGTGGTCAAACATATCTTAGCTGCCCTTTCAATAGGAAATCTATAAGCCCCGGTACTTATAGAAGGAAAAGAAATAGTTTTTATCCCCTTTTCCACTGCCATTTGCAAACTATTATAATAGGCAGATTGAAGAAGCTGATCCTCATTCTTATTTCCCCCATACCAAATAGGTCCCACAGCATGAATTACATATCTTGCTTTTAAATTTCCTCCTCCGGTAATCACACACTGACCAGGAGGGCATTTACCACTGGTAGCACGGATTTGTTTGCATTCTTCCAAAATTTGAGGTCCTCCCGCTCTATGGATGGCTCCATCTACTCCTCCGCCTCCCATCAGACTGGAATTAGCAGCATTAACAATAGCCTCTGTGTCCTGTTGAGTTATATCACCTTTTAGTAAAACAAGTTTGGTGTTCCCAATTGTAATATTCATTCTATCAATCCTCCTTATTAATCAAAATTTTACAAATCAACCACTCTGCCCCCGGTAACTTCTTCCAATTGTTCAAAGGTAATTCCCAAGAGGGGCTCCGCTACACCCGCTGCCGTATAAACACAGTCAAAACGTTTTAGAGATTGGTCTAAAAAAATAGGAATCTCCTGTGCAAGGGCAAAGGGACAGACTCCCCCCACATCAAATCCAGTAACCTCTTTCACCTCCTCAGGAGATGCCATTTTTATTTTTTTGCCTCCCAAAAGCAGCTTAGCCTTTTTATTGTTTACTTTACCATCACCGGCTACAACAAATAAACCATATTTGCCATCACAATTAAAAAGAATTGATTTAGCAATTTGTCCCAACTGGACATTTAATTTTAACGCCGCCTCCTGGGCTGTGGGCATTTTCTCTTCAAATAATAAAGGTTCTAAACTGGGATCGAAATTCTTTAGATAAGTATATACCCGTTTAAAAGACATTCCTATCCCCACCTGCTCTTCTATAATTGAAAGAAAAGAGCCCTTAGGGGCTCTTTTTTCTTTAGATTTAAAGTATTGCCTTCATAAAACAAGAAAGCTTAGCCCCATAATTGGGTTCTCTTTCTTTTTAACAAATAGTAATCCCAATTTCCAAAGAACCCGCAATAAAACCAAAAAACCAGTCCGGGAACTCCCTCAAAGACAAAAATAGCAGCAAGCATAATCAAAGCTTTAACCCACATGCCCTTGAATAAGTACCAAAAAAATACCAAAGAAAAAAAGCCCCCAAATTCCAAGTCAGTATAAATTTACCTCCATTAGCATCAAAGGCAGCAAACTTTTCTTGATAGTAAGGTTTTTTATTAATATAAGGGTTATTGTAATTATAATAAGTGGACTATTCAGATCTTATCGGTTCTGATTCACTAATCTGATGTCCTCTAAAATTAGGCATCGCTTCACCACAAAATGGGCAAAAACGAGCCTCTTCAATAACCTCTTTACCACATTTTTGGGCAAAACAAAATTCATTCCTCCTTACTTATTTTTCATCTTCTTTTATATTCCTTAATAAAAATCAATTCTCCTGCAAAATTTAACCTGCTTTTGCCAGTAGGAAAACAGCTTCTGAAACCGTCTACCATTTTTATCCGCCCTTTGAGCTAAAAAATAAGATATGGAAATTTTTTAAATCTGTTCCCAAAATTGACAAAGTAAGACATAAAAAATCACGTTAGAAGAGATAATATTATATAGAGAGTAGGTTTCTAGCGCGCCATTTTTGTTTTAAGTGTCAGCCAAGCGGAAAATTTCCGTTTGGTCTACTCCTCTTTTACCTACTCTTGGGGCATAGAATTAAAATCTTTCTATGCTCCTATTTGTTTCCGAACCCCATTCAGCTAACAAGGGAAAAAGGTAAGCGGTGTTAAACCGTTTACCTTTTTCCAATATCTGAACTATTATTCTCCTTTAGTTATTACCCGAAACTCTTTCAGCATATAATAAAATCTCGCCCCATGCCCCTCCTCTGCTTCTAAAAAGAAATGCTGTTTAATCACAAAACTACCCCCATGCTGATTATCAACTAAATAGTATCTGACAACAACATCATTCCATTTATTCCCAGTAGATCCGGTAACCAAAGTCCCTTTAACCGGATCATCCACTTGAGCTACTTCTTTTAACTGATATCCCTCTGCTTTCATTTCCTGCACAATTTCTTCCACCAACATCTGGGGGGATTTATCTGCTACCTGCTCAATTTCCATATATACCTGAGGCAAGTTTTCTGCTGCCAGTTTAGGCACAATTCTATCCTTTCCCCCAACATTTTCAACCTTATACATCTCTTCATCTACATAAATAGCATAGCTAACCTCTAAATCATCGCTTTGTCCTGCTTTTTGCCCCTGTCCCTCATTTAAGGTCAACTTAGTTTCTTCTTCGTTACCTTCTAACTGTTGGACAATTGTTTTTTCCGGCAATAGTAACTGCTCAATCCTTTTGAAAGCCGCCTGTCCAGGTTTTGTAAAACCAAAAAACGCCACTCCCAGCACAGTAGCAACTGACACTTGAATAACTAATCTTGACAATAATTTTTTCTTCGGTTTAACCACTATTGTCTCTTTCTCCTTTTCTTCCTCTAATCTTTCTTCAATCTTAAGCCAGAGACCAGATTTAAGCTCTAAAATATGATCAGTTCCCTGCTTAAGAGCGCTTTCAATCTTTTTATCTATTAACTTGTTATCCACTCTTTTCCCTCCTTTTCCTCATTCTGACTTAAAAACTTTTTTAACCTTTCTCTTCCTTTATAAAGCCGGGATTTAAGCGTATTTAAATTAATCCCTAAGATTTCAGCAATTTCTTTTTCAGAAAAACCAATTAAATATTTAAGAGTAAGGGGAATTCTAATCTCTTCGTTTAACTGACATAAAGCATTATATAGTCGCTCGCTTTCTTCAAAATCATAATTATCTTTCTGACTGCTAACAGAACTTTCTTTTTGTTCAAAATAATTATCCAGAAGAACTACTTTGTTTTTTTTCTTCAAAATCCGATTACATTCATTAATCAAGATTCTATAAAACCAAGGTTTAAAATTTTTCTGCAGATCAAAAGTATTAATATTTTTATATACTCTGATAAAAGTCTCCTGAACAGCATCGGCAGCATCGGCCATTTCTTTAGTTATAGTTAGGGCAAGCCTTAAAGCATAGTCCGCATAAAGATTGTATAAATCCGCAAAGGCTTTTCTATCTCCTAGCTTTATTCTTTTGATCAACTCTTGCTCCACATTTCCACCTCCAAATAGTTCTTTCACTATATATACCTTTTTAAACTAGAAAAAGTTTTCACTCTTTTATCTTTTAAGGAATGCCAAACAAAAGTTCAGCAATTCTGTCTAAAACCTGAGCTTTTGCAGTTTTAAGCATAAAATCATTAGGAAGCAGTTGTATTATCCGCTTAAAAACACTATCATTTTGAGAACTGCTATAAATTTTGACGACTTGATCATATAACTCATCCCATTTGAAAACTCTTAAACGTTCGATCCCCATTTTTTCAGCTGTTCTTTCCAATAAAGCCAAAGCTATATCCTCATAGGAACCCTCTTTAACTCCCAGCAGATCAGCCAGCATAGGAACAAGCTTTTCAAAAATATACCTCCGCTGTGAAAGAGGGGAAGGTATATTAAATTCAGCAAAAAATCGGTCCAATTTGCCACCTTCCAACCTTAAAAAAAGATTAAAAAAATAGTCCTCTGGTTTATCTATTTCCAAATAATATTTCCTGCCCTTATATTTTTTAAAAACCCTTTGGGCATCATAATAACCAACCAAAATATTTCTTTGAGCCTTCTTATTAGAAAAATCAAGGAGTGCTCCTAAACTTTCACTTGGTTTTAAATAAATAAGATTTAACTCATCCTCATTCACTTTTTTCTTCAGACTAAAACTATTTAAGCGCACAGCAATTATGTTTTTATATCCCTTAGCTTCCAACATATTAATAGGCAAATTATTATAAAATCCCCCGTCTAAAAAAAGCT
The DNA here is from genome assembly GCA_012840065.1 of Clostridia bacterium. GTDB lineage: Bacteria > Bacillota > DUMD01 > DUMD01 > DUMD01 > DUMD01. The sequence continues at coordinate 8,029 of DUMD01000075.1, read as the reverse complement.
TCCCATCCAACCTATCTAATTTAAAAACCGGCAAATTAGCACTGGCAATTAAATAATCTATTAATTTACCTTCCGGTATGTCTTCTAAAAAAAATTCTGAATGGCTTAAATCAGGCAGAGAAGCAGCCACTATTCCAAATAATTTACCACTTTTTCTAATTCTATTCTCATCAATATATTGATTTAATAACTGACGAAGGGGGCTAATGTCCAGCCCTCCCTCCTTAATTATCAATTTGACTTGTTTTAGAATATTCTGACCATTTTTAAAAGTAAAATCATAATTTTTTATTTCCTCATAAACTGATTCATCTAAGTTAATGACTTTACTGGGTGTTATCTCAGTCCAGATCTCTAAAGCTTTTCCAAAGTCATCTTGAATCATCATTGCTCCATTCAGTGCTCCCACTGAAGTCCCTGCCACTGCATCAAATTCAACCCCAAGCTCTCTAAGGGCTTTCCATACCCCTATCTGGTAAGCTCCTCTAGCTCCGCCACCTTCTAAAACTATCCCGTACATCTTACTACCTCCAAAACTTTTATTTGCTTCTTTCCCCATTTCTTAATTAATTAAAGAATAATTTTAGATTAACCATATAATTATAAAATCCTCTAAAAATAAATTTACCACTTACAGAAAAGAACTTTCTGTAAGTGGTAAATTTAATGAAAGATTTGAATAATATTCAAATCAACTAACCGCAACTCTAGCTATCTTTTGTCTGCTAAATCTTGAACTTATTTGATTTAAATCATAAGGAGTTACTTGATAAACATAATAATTAAGCCAATTGGAAAAAAACAAATTGGCATGACCTCTCCACTTAACAATTGGCTCCTGGGTCGGGTCGTCATTGGGATAATAATTTTGAGGGAGGTCAATTTCAATACCCTTCGCAACATCCCGCTCATATTCAGCTTGCAGAGTAAAAGGATCATATTCAGAATGTCCGGTAACAAAAATTTGCCTCCCATCCTTGCTAGCCACCAAATAAATCCCAGCCTGGGGAGATACAGCCAGTATCTCCAAATCCGGAATTTTTCTAATATCTTCTTCTCTGACTTCACTATACCGGGAATGGGGTACAAAAAATTGATCGTCAAATCCTCTTAAGAGATCAGTATTTTTCCGCACCACATAATGGGGGAATACCCCAAACATTTTCTTAGGCAACATATACTTGGGAATCCCATAGTGATGGTAAAGCCCTGCCTGAGCACCCCAGCAAACATGTAGGGTAGAAGTCACATTATCCACACTATAATCCATGATTTCTTTTAGCTCTCCCCAATACTCCACCTCTTCAAAGTCCAGATGTTCAACGGGAGCTCCGGTTATAATCATTCCGTCATATTTTTTTCCTCTCACATCATCTAAGGTTTTATAAAAACTAATCAGGTGTTCTTCCGGAGTATTGGCTGATTTATGGGTCTTGGTATGGATAAAATCTACCTCAATCTGAATTGGGAAATTGCTCATTAAGCGTAAAAACTGAGTTTCAGTAACAATTTTAGTAGGCATCAGGTTCACTAAAGCAATTTGTAAGGGGCGAATATCTTGGCGTAGAGCCCGACATTCAGTCATAACAAAAATATTTTCTTTAAGTAATGTTTCTACAGCAGGTAGCTTCTGAGGAATTATAATTGGCATAAATCACTGTCCTTTCTTTGTAAATTTTTTTAAAACTAAGAAAACCGCTCCTTAAAGATAAGGAGCGGTTTATAAACCATAAAAACCTAACTACCCCTTATCTCTCAGGATAAAAATCCTGCAGGAATTGGCACATTTCCAGTCTGACGACTAGCTGTTGCCGGGTTTCATTGGGCCAGTCCCTCCACCGCTCTTGATAAGATAAAAGTTAGAAATATTAAGTTGTTTTTTATAATATAAAGATTTTTTATAAATATGTCAAGAAAAATTTGGGGGCTCTACTTGTTTTATTAAGTCGTTCTTTTCAAATCAATAATAACCCGCCCATTATCGTATTGAATAAAAGAGGTTTTCTTAAATCCTACTTCCATTTTGTCCCTCACCAAATAGCCTGTGCGGGATAGAGAAAGTAAAATTCCGATAAGAGCCATGTTTATGACAAGCCCTCCTCCACCATAGCTGATTAAGGGCAGGGATAAAGGAGCAAAAAGCATAAAACCTAAATTAGAAGCAATATAGATAATACACTGGATAGCAAAAGTAGAAATAATAGCCAAAGAAATCAAAAAACCAAGTACGCTTTTTTGCTTCCTGCAAATAATAACCGCCCGAATAATAAAGGCCGCTAATAAGGTTATAATCCCAACAAAGGTAATCCAACCAAACCTATAAATCAAATAAATCAAAAGATAATTGGTATTAACTTCCGGTAAAAGTTGAAATACTGTATAATCTTCAAGACCGCTAATCGGCAAGCCCTGACCAATAAAGCGAGAATTGGTTAAAAGCCGTCGAATCATAATCGTAACATATCCAGCTCCCCTTGGATCGAGGTAAGGATTCAAAATCACCTGCAGCCTCTGGGAAACATAACCATCTCTCATCAAGATAAAAAGAAATACAGACAGAAGAGTAATAACTGTGGGGATATACATCGTAAAAAGTGCAGACTTTTTATTTACATTAAACCAGCCTTTGAAAACAGCAGCTGTCAAAATAAAAAGACAAGAAACACAAAGTAAAAAAAGAATAGCTGCACTGGGTGCAAGCTCTGCCAAAAATGCAGGTATAATCAAAACAAGCCCGCAAAGAATAAGACCACCATACCCCTTGTTTCTCATGTTGTAAACAAAACCGGCAAAAAAAGTGGGAAATAATAGAAGCAGATACACCATCTTTACCGATCTCCCATGTACTTCTCCTGTAAACAAGTAACAAACAAAAACTAACAAGGAAAGTAGAGAAAAAATAATTTTGTGATACCTGCCGATAATAGTAAAATCAGCAAAATAAGCAATAAACATTACTGCAACCGCAATAACTGACCAGACGATTTGTCTTTCGAACATCCATTTAGCTAAAAAAATGTTCGAACTGATAGAAAATTGGACCATAAGCCCTAAGAAAACCAGCAAAGAAGTTAAAGCAAGCAGAGAATAATCCGGCTTTGGCCTGTGAGTTCGATCAAGTTGTTCTCCTACAACAACCGGATCACCCATTTCAGCCAGCGCCCTGGCGGTCGCCTCTTCTTCATTAAGACCATCTCTCATAAAGGCATCCTTTTGGTCAATTATATGATTTTCAATTTCCTCTAAGACAATAGGCTGGGCCTTTTTCCAGCGAATTTGCTGGCGTACAATTTCTAAATAGGCAGAAATTTTGTCAGATTGCCGCAAAGATTTCCCCCCCTAAAACCTTATTTACTGCAGTAGCATATGTTTTCCATTCCTTTTCCTTCTCCTGCAAATAGCTGCGGCCTTTTTTGGTAATGCTGTAGTACTTTCTTACTTTAGCATTATCTGCAGTTTTGTTATAGGAAGTAGCCAGTCCCCTTTGTTCTAAAGTATGGAGTAAAGGATATAATGTTCCTGCTTTTAATTGAAAAACATTATTTGATTTCTTGCTAAGTTCTTCAATCATCTGATAGCCATACATATCTCCTTCCTCAAGCAATTTTAAAATCAATATGATAGTACTCCCGGCTAAAAGGCTTTTATCGATTTTCATTTTTCCACCTCATATATAGATTATCTATATAATACTATATATAGGTAATCTATATATGTCAAGAAAAAAAAAGAATAGAAACCTATCCTATCCTTTTTGTGAAGCAAAGTAAAAGACTCTTCTTTTTTATCTCCCACTTGCAAGGACAATATTAATCATTAATGAACAGCTTAGCATCTTTCAAAGGATAATACAAAACCACAACCCGACCGATAATATTTTCTATCGGTAAGGCTCCCCAATATCTACTGTCATAACTATTATTGCGATTATCTCCCATCACAAAAACACAGTTATCAGGAATAGTAAATGGATAAAAATCCCGTTTGGGTTTTTCTAATATGTAAGGTTCATTCAAAGGTTGATCATTAATATAAACAACACCATCTTTTATGTAAATCGTTTCACCAGGCAAACCAATAACCCGTTTTACAAAATCCTCATTTTCTACATTAACTTTTTCAGGAGGTGTGAAGACAACAATGTCTCCTCTTTCAATCCCCTTAATCTTAAAAGCAATTTTTTCAGTCATTAAATGATCTCCTGCTTTTATGGTAGGGGCCATTGATTCGGTAGGTACCCACCTGGCCTCCGCCACATAGGTGCGGATAAAAAAAGAAATAACTAAGGCAATTAAAACCATTCTCACCCATTCCAGGATAATTTTTTTACTTCCTTTCATTTTCCCCAAACTCCCATCTCTATTGACTAAAAAAAATTATAACTCTTAAAAATTTTAAGTTCAACCGGTCTAAAAAAATAAAGCAAAGCTTTTTCTTCTTTAAGTTAACAATCTTTTAGAATTTTTCTACCATATTTATAATAAATTATGAAATTAAATTATAAGTCAGTTTAATAAATAAAAAGCTAGCCGGTAAAACCTGCTAACTTTTTAGAAATTGTAATGGGTTATTAAAACCTTATTTGTTGCAGTTCATGAAATCTCTGCTCAAACTCCCGGGCAGGTAAAGGGTGGCTTAAATAGTAGCCCTGAATTTGATCGCAATTCTGTTCCTGCAAAAACATAAACTGTTCCCTATCCTCTACTCCTTCAGCTACTAATTTTAAATCTAAATTATGTCCTAAAGTAATGATAAATTTAAGGATGGCCTGACTTTTAGAATCCGACCCCATATCCACAATAAAAGATTTATCAATTTTTATACTATCTATAGGAAAACGCCGGATATAATTAAGGGATGAATGTCCGGTTCCAAAATCATCTATAGAAATTTTTATTCCCAACTGTTTTAATTCCTCTAAGATGGGGACAACTCCCTCTACGTTTCGAATAATATTTTCTGTTATTTCCAGTTCAAGATATTGGGGTTCCAAACCGGTTTCTTCTAAAATCTGAACTACTGTTTTCACAAAATTATGCTGTCTAAACTGCCATTCAGATAAATTTACCGATACTTTAATTTTAGGCAACCCTGCTTCCTGCCAAAGCTTATTCTGCTTACAAGCAGTTTTCAAAACCCACTTATTAATAGGAACAATTAAGCCAACCTCCTCTGCCAAAGGAATAAATTCTCTCGGATAAATCAGTCCTAATTCCGGATGCTGCCAACGAATTAAAGCCTCTACACCAACTATTTTCCCTGACTTTAAATCTTTTTGGGGCTGAAAATGCAAAACAAATTCTTCATTTTCCAAAGCTTTCCGCAATTCACTTTCCAATTTCATTTTGCGGACAATGGCCTCATTTAAGCTGGAGTTATAGAATTGATAATTATTTCTTCCCCGCTCTTTGGCTAAATACATTGCCGTATCCGCATTTTTAACCACTTCCTCGGCAGTACTGCCATCATCAGGATAAAAACTGATTCCAATACTTGGAGAAGTAAATACTTCTTGGCCATTTAACATAAAAGGACAATAAAATCCTTCAATAATTCTTTGGGCAATTTGGCTGACTTTTTCTTTGTTCACATCCTCTAAGATAATAACAAATTCATCACCACCGTAGCGGGAGATAATATCATATTTACGCACGCAATCTTTAAGCCTCCCAGCAACTTTCTGCAACAATAAATCCCCATAACTATGTCCCAAACTATCATTAACCATTTTAAACCGATCTAAATCAATAAACATTAGAGCCAAAGGCTGTCCAGTCCGTTCGGAACGGGCTATCCTACTTTTTAAATATTCAGTGCACAGACGGCGGTTGGGTAAACCGGTTAATTCATCATAAAAAGCCATCCGATTAATTTTTTCTTCTATTTTTTTTCGTTCAGTTATATCCTTAAATACGCTCATAACAGCCGGTTTTCCTAAATAAGTAGTTGCCACCGCCGTAGTTTCTATATCCAAAATTCTCCCGTCGGCCCTGATCATTTTACATTCTATCCAATCCAAATTATGACCCTTAAGTACTTCTTCCATCTGTAAATTCACGTCTTCCAAACACTCATTACAGATGAAATTGCTTATAGGCTTACCTATTAGCTGCTCCGCATCAGCAACACCCGTTATTTTTTGAGTAGCAGGGTTAAAATAAATAATTTCCCCTTCCTGGTGCACAATTAAAGGTTCCGGGAAAACTTCCACAAGAGCCCGATAATGCTTTTCGCTTTCCGCCAAAGCTTTTTCGATATCATATCTTAGTTTAAGAATTAAATAAGCCACGAAAACAGAAAGAACTAATAAAAGAATAATAATTCCTTCTTTAAACCTGGTCCCGGGAGAAAAATAGAAGGAAAAACCAATCAGAGCCAGAATAAAAACCCCATAAGCAAGTAAATGAGATGGTTTTTTAAATAGTAGGGTGGAAATAAAAATTATGGACATAAAAAGATAGACAGTACTTTCCAGAAAGTTATTTCGATAAGCATAGAGAAAACACATTGCGCTGGCTAAATAGGACGTGCCATATAAAAAGGAAAGCACGTTTTTTTGCACAAAGCTACTTACATAACTAGTAACATAGATTAAAAAAAACACCCCCGTAAGAACTATTGCATTCAAATTACCAATTAGCAAGTCAGGGTAATATAGCTTAAAAACAATTAAAATTACAGGGGTAGCAAATCCACCCAGTAGGCACAAAGCCCTAAGGGTTTGCAATTCATTACTGAGATGTTGTTCCTGCCGATTACAATTAAATCTTTTCATCTCTCATCGCCCCTATTAACACTAGATTTAATGGCATAACCAGTACTCAGAACCTGTTTATAAGCTGATGATCCTACCACCTACCCATCGGTTGGAATGATTTTGCAGAAAATTGTGTTAATATTTTTCACAATTAGAAAATCCTTCTTGTCCTTTATCTTATATTTACCCATTTCTTAAAAAGCTCTAAACCCTAGGAACCTAGTTAGATTTTTTCCAAAACATCAATTCTAATTATGTTATAATTATCTAAGCACAAGAAGGAGGATTAAAAGATGGAGGTCTATAGAGAATTCGTAGCTTTAGATTTAGAAACCACCGGTCTTAACCCCAGGTTTGATAAAATAATAGAAATTGGAGCTGTTAAGGTAAAAAATGCCCAGATAATCGCCAAATTTAGTTCTTTAATCAATCCTCAGATAGAAATACCTAGGCTCATCACAGATTTGACCGGAATTACAACTGAAATGGTAAAAGATGCTCCCTTAATTGAACACATCCTTCCCAGCTTCCTAAATTTTATCGGCGAACTTCCCATAATAGCCCATAATATTAACTTTGATTTAGGCTTTATTAAACATAACGTAAAAAAAATTAACCAAGAGATTTGCAATTCAACAGTAGATACTCTTTGGATCTGCCGGAAAATGTTCCCTCAGCTCCAAGACCATAAATTAAAAACAATCACTGACTATCTGCAAATAAAATTAGAAAATCACCACCGGGCATTCCATGATTGCCTGGCTGTTGCTGAAATATATTTAAAATGCACTAATCAATCTCCCCAAACTCAACTGGATTTATTTGGATAAATAAATTCTTGTATCCGCTCAAAATAATAATTTATACATACAATTACCTTATTAAGGAGTGAATCAAATGAATAAAAAGCTTTATCGTTCCGAACGGAACAGAAAAATTGGCGGAGTATGCGGAGGGTTAGCTGAGTATTTAGGAATAGATGCTACCATTATAAGGCTGATTTGGGCAATTTGTATTTTTGTCTATGGGGGAGGACTACTTATCTATCTAATCTGTTGGTTAATTATTCCTAAAGAATCAGAGTTAGCATAAATCAACCCAAAAAAAAAGAACAGCATTATGCTGCTCTTTTTTTTTGGGGTTTCTGTTTCTGAGTGTCTTATCCTCCATCCTTTGAATAAATTATAACAACAACTAATAAGGAGTTGAGGTGTAATGAATAATATTCAACTGCCAGTACAGATAACCAGTCAAAAATTAATAAAACCTAAT
>DUMD01000074.1 GCA_012840065.1 Clostridia bacterium | reverse complement strand
TTGTGTGAGGATAGAGGGACGGTTCTTGACTTGCGTCCACAATTTGGTAATTTAGTGATAAAATGGCCAGTTGAACAACCGCTCCCAAACTTCAGACTTGTGCCAAAAGACAAACACTCCAATTCTATTAAATAAAGTTAGGTTGAATTTATCCTAAATAGGGGTATAATAAAAATAAAAAGGAGTGTTTTTTATGAAGGTTAATATAAATAATTTGGTATCCATTTCAGAGGCCAACCAAAATTTCTCTAAAGTAGCAAGAATGGTCGATGAAAACGGGGCGGCAGTAATTTTGAAAAACAACGTACCTCGTTATGTGATTATAGAATACAGTCAATTAGGGAAAGTTGAAGTTGCGGATGATGAAGAGGTAGAGAAGGTTGCCAAAAGGTTTTTAGATAAACACAAAAAAGCTTTTGAGGCCTTGGCAAAATGAAAAGGCTTGATAAATCTCAAATTATTAAAATGCATAAACTTCTCATTCAAGAAACTGGAGGAAGTGAGGCATTAGGGATGAAGGATTATTGGAATCAGCTTTAAACGCCCCTTTTCAAACATTTGATGGTGAAGATGTGTATAAAACTGTGCAAGTTAAAGTGGCAAAACTAACCTTTTCACTAATCAAAAATCATCCTTTTATAGATGGTAATAAACGCATAGGAACACTTGCCATGCTTGTTTTTCTTGGTATTAACGGTATTAAATTGGAATGTACTGATGATGAAATTATTGAACTTGGATTTGGCTTGGCCGAAGGCAAAGTGACTAATGAAGATTTGTTGAATTGGATAATAGAACACAGTTAAAAGAGAATAAATATGCATCCTGCATGCATCCTGGGACGGTTCTTGTTCTTTCTTTATTTAACCTCTTAAAATTCTGTTTACTTGCGATTTGCTTAATCCTTCCAATTTTCCTGTTTTTTCAATTTCAAGGAAGAACTTTTTTAGTTGTATTAGGGACGCGGGGACGGTCTTTCACGGAACACGGGAACGGTTGTTCATCTGGCCATTTTATCATTAAGTTGCCAGATTGTGAACGCAAGTCAAGAACCGTCCCCAAACTTGTGTGTAAAACTTGCAAAAAACTGTCAGAATAACTCCTTAAATTTTACCCTTACTCCCCCAGTAAAGCCTTGCAATGGAAAGGTGAGGGGGATATAATAATAATGTCGGCCGACTGACCGGTCGGTCGGTTATAACTTTTAATTACATAAAGAAAAAACTAGGTTGGAGGAAACGGGGTGTTGAGGATGGAGAAAAATGAACAGCAAATTAACGCGAAGGAAAAGAGACCAAAGAAAAAAATAATCTTTACCATTGTTGCTGTTGTGTTGGTTCTGGCACTCCTTGGGGGAGTTTTGAGAGGGGTGGCTCTGAGGAAAGCCCAAACGACGGCGGAGCAGAATACAACTAAAATTGTTCCGGTGGAAACGGCCCTTGTGGCCAGAGGATCCATTGAAACCAGTACTAAGGTTACAGGCCAGCTGGCCCCTAAGCAGGAGGTCCAGGTAACTTCTAAGACCGGAGGTAAAATTTTGGGCCTTTATGCGGAAAGCGGAGACTGGGTTAGTAAAGGTTCTACCCTTCTGCAATTGGAAGGGGTAGAGGTCGGCCTTCAGGTGGAGCAGGCCAGGAATAGCCTGGAGTCAACCAGGACAACTTATGAGAATATGCTTAAGAATAAAGAGCGGATGGATTCCTTGTACAAGGAAGGCATTATTTCCCAAAAGGATTGGGAGGATTTTAACCTGCAGGTAAAAAATCTGGAGTCCCAGATAAGACAATTGGAGATTTCCCTGGCCCTAGCGGAAACCCAGGTAGATAACCTGCGGGTGGAAGCGCCGATCAGCGGGGTGATAACCAGCGTGTCCGTGGAGGAAGGTAATTTCCTTTCCCCCGGTGTTCCCTTTATGACCCTGGCCAATTTGGACGAAATTTATGTGGAGGCCGCTGTTTCGGAGGCCTTGGTTAACAAGTTTAAACCCGGAGATAAGGTCAAGGTGGTGGTCCAGGCCTTGGATAAGGCGGAGTTTACCGGGGTGGTGGAAACAGTTGATCTTGTTCCTAACCAGGCTAAGCTTTATCCAGTTAAAATTCTTTTGACCAATAAGGATAACCTGCTCAAACCTGGGATGTTTGCCGAAGTACAGTTAAGAAATGAATATAGGGAAAATATTATTGCCGTGCCGGTAGAGGCTGTCATTGACAATAGGTCGGAACAGTTTGTCTTTGTGGTAGAAGAAGGTAAAGCGGTTAAGAAGCCGGTCAAACTAGGATTGACGGACGGTAAAATGGTAGAAATTCTGGAAGGTTTAAATGAGGGAGAAGAATTGATTGTTGTGGGCCAAAACTATCTTGCCGATCAGGATGCAGTTGAGGTCCGGAACAGGGGTGAGTCCGCATGAATCTCACCGAACTTTCGATTAAGCGGCCGGTAACAATTTCTATGGTCATCCTGGTCATTGTTGTGTTGGGGGCTGTTTCTTTCAGTCGGCTGTCCATAGACCTTTTGCCTGATATGAATGTTCCCGTAGCCCTGGTTTATACCAGTTACAGTGGTTCTGGTCCCCAGGAAGTGGAAACGATGGTTACCCGGCCCATAGAGGAAGTTATCAGTACGGTAAGCAATATTGATACCCTGACTTCTGTCAGTAGCGAAGGGGCTTCCATGGTGGTGGCCCAGTTTAATTGGGGCACGGACATGGATTTTGCTACCTTGGAAATGCGGGAGAAGGTGGATTTGATTAAGGGTATGCTGCCTGACGGGGCAGAGGAACCTCAGATCATGAAAATTGACCCTTCCATGATCCCGGTTATGCAGGTGGGGGTTACGGCTGGTGAAGACCAGGCTGCCCTCAAGCAATATGCGGAGGATGTAATTAAGTCCAGGCTGGAGCGGATTGAAGGGGTTGCTTCCGTCAACATTACCGGGGGGCTGGAACGGCAGATTTTGATTGAGGTTAATCCCCAGCAATTGCAGAACTACGGCCTGTCCATGCAGCAGCTTGCCCAGGCGTTAACCCTGGAAAATATGAACCTGCCGGTGGGTCAGGTAGAACGGGGGCAGAACGAGCTGCTGGTAAGGACAATTGGTGAATTCAGCTCGGTAGAAGATATTGGTAATGTGCTGGTTAGTCTCCCCAGGGGCGGTCAGGTTTATTTAAAGGAAATTGCCACCATCAGCGATACTTTTAAGGATGTAACCAGCTACACCCGGGTAGACGGCCGGCCCACCGTTGGTTTGACTATTCAAAAACAAAGTGGGGCCAATACGGTCAAGGTATCGGAGAAGGTGCATAAAGAAATTGCCAAATTAGAAAAAGAAGCTAGCTTTAATCTCAAGTTTAATGTGGTTATGGATTCGGCTGACTATATTAAGATGGCTATTGACAGTGTAACCAATAATGCGGTGGTAGGGGCAGTTTTGGCTGTTCTGGTTCTGTTAGTATTTTTGCGGAACCTGCGGACTACCTTTATTATTGGCCTTTCCATTCCGATTTCCATTGTGGCTACCTTCATCCTGGTCTATTTTGCTGATTTGACCTTAAACATGATGACCCTGGGGGGCTTGGCCCTAGGTGTTGGAATGCTGGTAGATAACTCCATCGTGGTTTTGGAAAACATTTTCCGCTTCCGGCAGGAAGGCTACAGCCTGATGGAGGCTGCTAAGCTGGGAACGGGAGAAGTTGGAATGGCAGTTGCCGCTTCTACCCTAACCACAATTGCCGTATTTCTGCCGGTGGTATTTGTAGAGGGATTGGTATCCAGCGTTTTTAAAGAATTGGCTTTAACCATAACCTTTTCTCTACTAGCTTCTTTGTTGGTGGCAATGACTATTGTGCCTATGCTTTCATCCAAATTGTTAAAAGTAAATGGTGCTAATGGTAATAACGGTGATAAGAAAAAGTCTAGTCTGTCTAAGAGGTTTAATGACTGGTTAGAAAGGTTTAATAAGAAATACCAAGAGGTTTTAGGCTGGGCTTTAGACCACAGGAAAAGGGTTATTATATATGCTGTGATTGCTTTTGTTGGTGCTTGCGCTCTTACTCCTTTGGTGGGGATGGACTTTTTCCCGGCCACCGATGAGGGGCAATTTACCATTAATATTGAACTTCCCCAGGGAAGGGCCCTGGAGCATACTAACGAAGTGGTCAGCCAAATAGAAGAGCTGGTGGCTAAAAATGTTCCGGAAGTTGAGTCTATTATGAGTCAGGTAGGCGGAGGGTCAGGTCTCTCCTATAGCAGTGGAGGAAGCAACACCGGTTCTGTTTCCGTCCGACTGGTACCTAAAGGGGAAAGAAAACGGAGTACCGAGGAAATTGTGGAGGCTCTAAGGCAGGAAACCCAACACTTGGCCGGGGCGGAGATAACATTTAGTACAGGTAACACTATGAGTATGGGGATGGGCACCGGCGCGGCACTCCAAGTTAAGGTTAAGGGGGACGAATTGGACCAGCTTTGGTCTTTGGCGGAGGAAGTGGAAGCCAAGATAAAAGAAGTGCCCGGAACCAGAGAGGTTGCTAACAGCTTCGGTGAAGGACAGCCGGAGTATCAGATCCGGATTAATCGGGATAAGGCTGCTTCTTACGGTTTGAATACAACTACAGTGGCCAGTGTTTTAAGAAATGCCGTATCTGGTCAAACTGTAACTAAGCTTAAAGAAGAAGGACAGGAAATTGATATTCGGATTCAGGTTGGAGAGGAACAGAGAAAGCATTTAGATAATCTTCTGGATTTACCGATCAGCTCTCCTATTGGAGTGCAAATTCCATTACGGGATTTGGCGGAGGTAGTTGAAGGACAGGGTCCTAACCAAATCGAGCGGGAAAACCAAACCAGAGTTATTACGGTAACTGCCCAGGTTCAGGGGCGGGATTTGGGAAGCGTGTCTAAGGAGGTAGAGGCTAAAATCAAGGGAATCAACTTGCCCAACGGCTACTTTATTGAGTTTGGTGGGCAGAATGTGGAAATGATGGAAGCCTTCAGCGATTTGGGCCTAGCTTTGATCTTGGCCGTTATCCTGGTCTATATGATTATGGCTGCCCAGTTTGAATCCCTAATCCATCCGCTGACCATTATGTTCTCACTGCCCCTGGCTTTTATCGGAGTTGTTCTGGGGCTTTTGGTAACCAGAAGAACCCTCTCCATTCCGGCCTTTATCGGCTGCATCATGCTGGCAGGGATTGTGGTAAACAACGCCATTGTCTTGGTGGACTATATTAATAATCTGCGCAGCAGGGGAATGGGGAGAAGGGAAGCAATTATGCAGGCCGGTCCCACCCGGCTGCGGCCGATTTTGATGACAACTTTAACAACCGTTCTGGGGCTTTTGCCCCTAACCCTGGGCATTGGTGAGGGATCAGAGCTGGATGCTCCTTTAGCAACGGTTGTCAGTGCAGGTTTGATCTTTTCTACAGTTCTAACCCTGGTTTTTATTCCGGTGGTTTATACAATCTTTGAAGATGTTGTCAATAAGTTGAAGAATAAATTGTTGGGCCGTGGTAAAGATGAAGTTGTAAGGACCATTGAGGGTTAATGATCGAGGTGAGTAAGAGTGGAAGATAGAATGGGGCAAGAGCTTCCTGGAAAAAAGAAAAACTTGATTTTGGAGGCTGCCGCCGAAGTCTTTGCCCGCAGGGGGTTCCATGGTTCAACTGTGGAGGAGATTGCCCAGCGGGCAGGGGTTGGCAAGGGTACCATCTATGAGTATTTTTCCAGTAAAAAGGATTTGTTTCACCAGCTGATTACAGCTGTTATGGAGGAAATGATTACTGATTTGAGAAAAAGAATTGATCAGGCAGGAGAGGTGCAGGAAAAGTTAAGAATTCTAGTGGAAGAGGGTTTGAATCACTTTCAACGGCTGGAGCAAATCAGTAAGATTTTAATGACGGAAGTTAAAAATGCCCGGGACGAAGAAATAAAAGAGATTTTTCTCCAGAAGCACGAAAGTATAATCGGCTTGATCAGCGGGGTAATTGAGGAGGGCATGAAGGAAGGACGGTTTAGACAGGTGGATAAACTGCTGGCTGCCCAGTTATTTATAGGGACTTTAAGTTCTATTATTGTGTCAACAACTATCTACAACAGGGAAAGGAAAACTTCTATTAACGCGGTGCTGGATTTGTTTTTACATGGGATATCCACTTAAGGGGAAAAGCAGGTTCTTGTTGCAAAGAACCTGCTTTTCTACAATTTTTAACATTCCCCGGGAAATAATTTGGAATTAACTGTCGAAGCAAAAAGAGTTTTAGCCGAAAATTAAATTTTGGCCCGCCAGATTTCTACGAAAAATGAGATTTGGAAAAAGTAAAATTAGCTAAGAAGTATTTGGAAAAACTTAGTAGGTGGAGGATCAAAGGGATGCTGCTATTGCAAAGGGATGAGAGGCTGATCAAAGCAAGGACAGGCCTGCCGGAAGCAAGATTTCTTTCTATGTTGAGCACAATGCTTAAACAGGTTTTGGGAGAGAGTCCCAGAGCTCTTGTCTTCCGCTCCTTTAATGATATGATTTTGATCAGAATGAAGGGGGTTATTTCCAAGCAGGATAAAGCCATTCTTAATAATTACCAAAAAGAATACAGGATAATTCAGATTTATAAACGGCAGGTGGTAGAAGCCGCCAAACAGCAAATTATGAGCAGCCTTTCTGAATATTTGGGCTTAAAGGCAAAAGACCTCTTTTATGATCTTAACCCGGAAAGGGACGAGGCCATTATGGCTGTCTGTTTTGCCGGTAATGTGGAGGAAAGACTTAAATTATTAAAAAAATAAATATTTTGCCCCATATATCCCCACTTAAAACAGAGAGATTTTCTCTCTGTTTTTTTTGGGGGCAGAAGTCTTTTATTCTACCCCCTTAACTTTTTTTGCCTTGGCGACTATCTATAATAGTCAGTTAGCCGGCGGCAAAGAAGGGTGGAAAATGCATTGGAAGCCAAGCTAAGAAAAGTGAGATTAAAAGGGGGATGGAAAAATGAGGTTTAAAAAAGGAATAATTTACTTTGTTACTGTTGTGTTTATTCTTAATACCCTAGTGGTTGGCCCTGCTTTTGCGGATTCTCTGCAAACCACAGGTTCAGAGCTTACTGTAACAACTGAAACGGAAGAAGTCCAAAACGGGGCTGCTGAAGCAGACACCAAGGTTAAAGGGATAAGTCCTGATTCTCCCCTCTATTTTTTGGACAAATTCCTGGAAAGACTCCAATTACTAGCGGCTTTTTCCCAGGAAGCTAAAGCAAAATTAGAGGCAAAATTGGCGGAAGAAAGGTTATCCGAAGCAGAGCAGTTGGTCCTTAAGAATAAAATTGAAAAATTAGAAAGGGTAATCGAAGATTATTCCCGACATATCGAAAAAGCACAGGATAGGCTGACTAAAATTTTGGAAGAAAATAAGGATTGGAAGGATGGGGAAGGAACCGGCCAGCAGATTAAAAAGATCAGCACGGAAAAATTAGAGGCTTTGGCCGAGCTTTTAGCTAAATTGCCCCAACCCTGCCGGGATAAATTGCTGAAAAAAATGGAGGAAATTTTAGCTCGCCAGGAGGCGCTGGACTTGGCGGTGGAATTAAGTACTGAACTAATAGCTGATGAGGAAAAGGGTGCAGAAGAAGAGCAGGATGAGAAACAAGAGCTTGCTGAGGAAAAGGAGGAGAGTGCCTCCGGCGGAAATGAGGAAGGTGCTTACAGCCAAAAGGAAGAAGGTGCTTCCAAAGAAAACAAGAAGCTAAATAATAAGAAAAAGGTTTATCAGGAAATAATTAAAAAGTGCCGGGCTGAAAATTATGGCTATGGCGAAATAGCTCTTCTCATTTCCCTGGCTAAAAAAATGGCGGAGGCAGAGCAGGAAGATGAGGGGAAAGTAGCTTGGGAAGAGAACCAGCTGCCGGCAGGTTTTCTGGAAAAAATTGAGGAGTTAATGGCTTACCGGCGAAGTGGCATGGGCTGGGGGGAAATAGCCCGGAAGGTTGGGCTCCAGCCTGGTAAAAAGGCAGACAAATTAGCAAAAGTGCTAAAGAAGCTGGATAAGGCTGAAAAAACTGATGATTCGGCGGGAGAAGACAGGAAGTCTGAACAGGACTTAAAGGGAAAAAAGAAGGACTGGCAGGAGGAGAAGAAAGGAAAATTAGAAGAGAAAAAGGTAAAAAAATGGGAAAAAGAGGATGATAAGAAGGGGCAGGCAGGAGAAAAGAATGGACATAAAAAATGGAAAATTAAAAAGTAACTGCAAATTTTGTCGAAAAATTTTTCCCCCATTTGCCGGTAAAAAAGCCTGCTTCTGCGTGGTAAATTATGCCTAAAAATGGGTAATATTTACAGAAGGGCAGGAATGTTTTTTCTACCTGCACTTTAAACAAGGTTATTTAACATTAAATGGCAGCAATAAGTAAATTTATGGCAAAAGGGATACCTGCAGGTATCCCTTTTGCTACCTAAGGGGTTTCGAGTTCCTTTTTTAGTATTCGACATTTTTCTGTGATATAATTCGGCTGAGAGTAAAGGATACCTTTTGTGGAAAAGTATATTGGGAGAATAAGGGAAATGTCGAAACAGAAAAAAATTGAGTTGGATCATAAGGATAAAGAAATTCTGGCTTCAATTTTAGATATTGCCTTATACCTACTGCGCTCGGTCAGGGGCTCGATTATGTTTCTTGACCAGGATGGGGTTTTGAGGGTGAGAGTCGCCAGGGGGATGGATGCCCAGCAGGTGAAAAAAATAGAATTCCCCCTGGGTATTGGCATAGCCGGTCAGGTTGCCCTGTCGGGACAAGCTACTATAATACCCTGGAC
>DUMD01000073.1 GCA_012840065.1 Clostridia bacterium | reverse complement strand
TCAGATAGCGAAGGGCCAGGGAGGAATGGATGTGTTTAGAATTTAGGGTTGTTAAAAGTATTTTCATAGCTCTTTCTTCTCCTTGCATATTATGAATAAAATTGAGAAATGAAAAAGGATGAACTTTAAAGTTTATTATGCCATTTCTCGATTAGGAATTGCAAATTAAGGAATTTAAATTGGGCAGTTTCAAGTTGATAAAATCCAGTGATTTAGGAGGGGAATTAATTCTGTTGCTTCCTAAAGAAGGAAATGTTAAAATAAAGTAATAAATTTAGGGTAAGATTTCCTTGTAACCGGATAGGAAAGTTGGGAATATAATGTAGCAGATGCTATAGCTGTTCTTTTTAAGAGAATAACAAAATGGAATATTAAGAAGAAAATATAAAAAAGGGAATAATGGCTATGCAGGAATTTATTATTGAAATTATGAACCGTTTCGGATATTGGGGAGTAGGTGTTCTGATTGCCATAGAAAATATTTTTCCCCCTATCCCCTCGGAAGTTATTTTGATTTTTGGGGGATTTATGACTACCTATTCTAATATGAATGTTTGGATATTAATTTTGGCTGCCACCATTGGTTCAGTGGGAGGTGCAGTTATCTTATATAGTGTAGGGCGATTAATCCACCCAGAATATTTAAAAAAATTGTTTTCTGGGAGGATTGGGCAAATATTGCATCTAGAGGTCAGCGACCTAGGCAAAGCCGGTGGCTGGTTTGCCCGCAAGGGTAATTGGGCTGTTTTCCTTTGCCGTTTTGTTCCTATAATCCGCAGCCTAATTTCAATTCCGGCAGGAATGGCTAAAATGAATCTAGGTGTGTTTTTTCTGCTAACAACAATGGGTACGGCCAGCTGGAATACTGCCCTGGTCTGGCTCGGGGTATTTGCCGGTGAGTCTTGGGAAAAAACTGTCCAATATACCCATATTTATTCCAGGATTGTTTTGATCCTAGTTGGGTTGGCTGTTTTTATAGGCGGAATCATATTTTATAAAAAGCGGTTAAATAAGCAGGAAAAACAATAAAACTCTTCTATCTATAGTTGAAGAGAAGCAGATATAGCGGGGGTTAAAAAGGTTTATATATTTGGCTTTTTATTGGGGATGCTGGTTGCATTGTATCAATGGAAAGCCTTTTTATTTTGGGGTAAAATTTTTTTAGACCTTAAGATGTGTTTTTAAGTTAGATTTTTGAGGAAGTAATAAAAAATATCTAAAGATAGGAAGGAAAAACACTATAGTTTTTGGGATTACATTAATACTAAGAATGAAATAAAATAAAGGAAAAAGAATAAAGAAAGGAGGATTTTAATAATGTTAAAGCTTTTAAGGAAAAAGTCGGTTATCTTGTTAGTAATTGGAACAGTTTTGTTGTCTGGAATTGCCGGTTTTATAGGAAGTTATCTTGCCAATTCAATGGTGGCCGATGGTTCTAAGGCGAATGGATTGTTGCAGGTAGCTTCTGCCAGTGGACAGGCAATGTCTATTGAAGATATAGCGAGAATTGCCAGCAAATCTGTGGTGGAAATTACGACTGAAACAGTGAAAACAGACATAAGGATGCGGCAATACATATCTGAAGGTGCAGGTAGTGGAGTAATTATTTCCAGCGATGGATATATTGTTACCAATAATCATGTGATTAAGGGAGCTAGTAAAATCACGGTAACAACCAATGACGGTCGAAATTATCAGGCCCAACTAGTCGGAAAGGATACAAAAACTGACTTGGCAGTAATTAAAATCCAGGCAAGTGGATTGCAACCTGCCGTATTTGGAAATTCGGACCAGCTGGTAGTGGGGGAATTGGCCGTTGCTATTGGTAACCCCTTGGGGCAACTGGGGGGAACGGTAACAGAAGGTATTATATCAGCCTTAAACCGGGATATTATCATAGATGGGGAAACAATGAATCTTTTACAGACTTCGGCCGCAATTAATCCTGGCAATTCCGGAGGAGGACTCTTTAATAAGAGGGCAGAGTTAATTGGCATAGTAAATGCAAAATCCAGCGGTGTAGGAATTGAGGGCATCGGATTCGCCATACCCGTAAACACAGTTAAAGATGTGGTAAACCAGATTATGAATTATGGATACGTTAGAGGAAGAGTGGAAGTAGGGGTAACCCTGGTTGATATATCTGATATCAGAACCGCCCTGCTTTACCATTTACCGGGAACGGGAGTTTATGTTTTGGAAGTAAGGGATAGAAGCAGCGGATTTGAAGTCGGCGATAGGATTATCAAAGCAGACGGAAAAGAGATAAGAAGTTCTACTGATTTTAAGCAGGTGCTTAGCAAGCATAAAGTTGGGGATGTTTTGCAAGTTGTAGTACAAAGGGGTAATAGAATAGTAGGGCTTAAAGTCACTTTGAAAGAGGCAAGTAGCTAAAAGGTTAGTCAGTGAATAAAACAATAAAGGTGGCAGGTTTATGGATCTGCCACCTTTATTATATTATTAGCAACTATTTTTAATCATGGGAAGAATGACTATTATTATTCTGCACATTATAAGAAGACTTAATAACCCTAAACGGCCTCATCATGTCATGGTCTTCGTGCTCAAGAATATGGCAGTGCCATACATAATCTCCTTCGTGGTCGTTGAAATGCATTATGATTCTGGTAACCATTCCGACTTCTGCCCTTACGGTATCCTTCCAGCCTCTTTCATAGGGGGCGGGAGGAACCGCCGGCCCGGTATAGATGATTTTACCTGAATTTTGGTATTCTGCAATGTCAAAGGGACGCCTATCCAGAATCAAAAATTGAACCAGGTGGACATGGATTGGATGGGGGAAGGGGGTAAGGTTTAGGATATTCCAGACCTCAATGCTGTCATATTCAGGATTTTCCGTAACGGGATCAGTCCACATTCTATTGTTAAGCATAAGCATTGGTCTTCCATATTCATCGGTGGTCGCACTTAGGCTTAGGTTTCTTGTTTTTGCTGCCATTTCTTCTTTAAGGGGATCCAGGGGACGGAGGCTTTCGGGAATTTTGCTGTTATCCTTTTCTTTTAGTGGTAGATTAACCCTGAATTGCATGATAACACTTTTATGTGGATCTTGGTCCAGGGTGTTTTTAAGGAGGATAGTTTGCCCCTTCAGTGTTGAAAAGTCAATGATAAGATCAGCTCTTTCCGCAGGTTCAAGCAGGATTGAGGTCAATTTTACGGGATTAGGCAAAAGTCCTCCATCCGTACCGATTTGGTAAAATTCCAGGTTGTTTTCCAGACTAAGATTATAGGCAGTAGTATTTGAACCATTTAATATTCTGAGCCTATATTTTCTTGGCTCAACCCGGAGGTAGGGCCACAATTTTCCATTTACTACTATTGTGTTCCCATTAAAAGCAGGGACAACGGAGGGTCTTACCCTTACAGGGAAAGGCGGTGCATCCGGGTAAAAAAGAGAGCCGTCCTCATTAAAGGATTTATCTTGAATCAAAATTGGTATTTCATAACGTCCCTTGGGCAATTCCAGCTTTTCTTCAAAACTATCCCTGATCAGATAAAATCCGGCCAGTCCTGCATACACGTTAAGCCTTGTAGTACCAAGGCTGTGATCGTGATACCATAATGTTGCTCCCTGCTGGTGATTGGTGTATTTGTAAATTTTTCTGGAGAACTTTTTTCCAGTATATTCATAGTTTCTAGTAAACCAGGCCTCCGGGTGCCCATCGCTGTCCGGAGCTACATTTGCTCCGTGCAGGTGAACTACGGTTCTAACCTCCGGCGAGTCGATGGCTCCGTGGAGGGTAAGATCCAGGGGGAGAAAGTGTTTTGTGGGGAGTTTATTGATCCATTTGACCAGGATTGTTTCATCCTTTCTAACCTCAAAAGTTGGACCGGGATACAAACCGTTATAACCCCAGATGTAGGTCGGGGGAAATAAACTATGGAAGCTATGATAGGCTGCCTTCATTTCGACTTCATAATAATCGTGCCCATTTATTTTTCTTATAGGTTTGGCTATCTGAGGCCTTGGCAGTTCATCAACGAATTTAGGGATGGTATCCGGGTCGCTGGGATTTACCTTTAATCTATTTTCTTTAGGGATGGTATCCAGATCGCTTTCCTTCACTTTTAATCTATCTTCATCCATGGGTTTATACCTCCTTGAAATCTAACAAAAATCTCTATTATAAAATATGCATAATGATAAATTGGGGGAATGTTGTTTTTTTAAAATAATTAAATAATATCAGTTGGGTGAAAATTAATTTACCTGATAAGGATAAAGAACTAGGAAAATTTAATCTTTTGATCTTGACAGTAGAGCTTAAATTAGTCAAAATTAAATTAGTAAACTACTAATTAACTAATCTACTAAAATAGTAAGTCAGGAGGTAAATAATGAAAATACCAACTACTTTAAAGCACAAACCGGTTATTGTTTGCGAGAATTACGAAAATGTTGACGGAAGATATGCTTATAATTCAGATGCTAAAGGCCTTTCACTGGGGTTAGCTCAATGGAATGATCGGGGCAGGGTAGATATTTCAGCTAAAGTATGGAGGCATACGGGGGAAAAGTGGTCCAGACAGTCTGAAGAATTACCCCTTCATCGTGTATTGGATTTGGCTATTTTGGTTTGTAGGTCAATACTTCATTTTCGGGAGGCTTATCGATATGAAAAATTATATGATCCTGAAAAACCTGTTTTGGATAGGGTTGGTTTGCAGGGTGATGCTATGACAGTGGCCGTGTGCACGGACAATGAAAAGATTGATGAGGACATTAAATTGTTTAGGCAGGCTCTTAGTAATGACGATGAACTATTGGGAGAACGCCTGAGAACCTTGGCCCGGATCTTAAAAGAGATGGGGTATTAGATGGTGGTAAAAAAAGCAAAAAAGAGGGTGGATTTGATTTGGATAGAAAAAAGGAATTAAAACAGATGTACAAACAGATGAAACCGGATATGGGGGTATATTTGATTCGTTCTAAAAGCAATAATAAATGTTTCCTTGAAGTGGCTCAGGATTTGAAAAGTAGGATTAATAGTACGAAAGTAAAGCTGGGATTAGGAATGCATCCTAATCGGGAATTGCAGAAAGAATGGCAAAAAGAGGGAGAAGCGGCTTTTGATTTTGAAATATTGGAGATACTTGAATATGATAAGGATGAGTCGAAAACCGATTATACAGAAGAACTAACGGTACTGCAAATGCTTTGGGAAGAAAAATTGACTAAGCAAGGTCTGGAATTTTATAAAAAATGAGAGGAAAAGAGGGAGGAGTTTCTGCCTCCCTGTGTTTTTTAGTGAAAATCAATGTTGATTATTTTTCTGGAGTCAGATTCTATTTTAGGCATCCTGATTTCCAAAACACCGTTTTTGTAAGTTGCTTTAATTCCTTCTGTGGAAACTCGGGAGGGGAGAGAGATGGAACGGTGGAAGCGGCCTAAAAAGCGTTCTTGTCTGTGGACATGTTGGTCTTTAATTTCATTTTCTCTGTTTATTACTCCGCTAATGGAAAGGATGTTGTCGTCAATTTGGATTTGAACGTCTTCCTTTTTCTCTAATCCAGGTAGATCACAGCTGGCGATAATTTCTTTTTCAGTTTCGTAAATGTCAATACTGGGGGCACCGAAATATTGACCAAAACCCTTTCCGATAGCGGGCATCTCGTTTGTAAAAAAGCGATCAAATTCCCGCCGAATGTTTTCAAGATGATGGAATGGTTCATAGGGAATGAGAGACATTTTCCTACCTCCTTGAATTAATAATTTTTCTACAACATATCTTCTCCAATTTGTTAGGTTTTATGTAAATTTATGTGGGGACAAACTTAACTGGTTTTAGTTGACAGCTTTAAAGAGACCCGGTATGTTCCCATTTTTTGTTAGAATGTTGACAGAAAATTGGAATTTTGGTATATAAAAAAATAGAATTAGCACTCAGGGATTGAGAGTGCTAATAATGAGTGTGCAAAGGGTTATGTTTTGATGATGGGGTTGAAGGAGGAGATGGACTTGGCTCTTAAGCAGTTTGAAGCTGAATCTAAAAGAATATTGGATTTAATGATTAACTCAATTTATACCCATAAAGAAATTTTTTTAAGGGAACTTATTTCTAATGCCAGTGATGCAATTGATAAAATTTACTACAAGGCATTAACAGATAAGTCTTTAACTTTTAATAAGGACGATTATTATATTAAGATAACAGTTGATAAAGAAAATAGAATTTTAACAGTTTCTGATACTGGCATTGGCATGACCGAAAAGGAATTAGAGGATAATCTTGGAGTCATTGCTAAGAGTGGTTCCCTGGCTTTCAAAAAGGAGAACGAATTAAAAGAGGGTAATGATCTTATAGGACAGTTTGGAGTTGGTTTTTATTCAGCTTTTATGGTAGCTGATGTTGTGACTGTGATTAGTAAGGCTTTTGGTAGTGATCAGGCTTATAAATGGGAATCGAAGGGCATAGAGGGTTATACCATCGAACCTGCTGAGAGAGAATTAGTCGGTACTGATGTTATCCTGAAAATTAAAGAAAATACTAAGGATGAAGACTATGATCAATTTTTAGATGAAAATAGATTGAGATATCTTGTCAAAAGGTATTCCGACTTTATCAGATATCCTATCAAAATGGATTTAACTAAAAAAAGACTTAAAAAGGGTAGCAATAAGGAATACGAGGAATATAAAGAAGAAGAAATTGTCAACAGTATGGTACCTATTTGGAAGAAAAATAAGAATGAGCTTACCCAGGAGGATTATGATAATTTTTACAGCGAAAGACACTACGGTTTTGATAAGCCCCTGAAACATATCCATATTGATGTAGAGGGTACAATAAGTTATAAGGCAGTTTTATTTATTCCGGAAAGGATTCCTTATGACTTTTATACGCTTGAACATCAAAAAGGATTGGACCTATATTCAAACGGGGTTTTGATTATGAATAATTGTTCCGATCTATTGCCGGATTATTTTAGTTTTATAAAGGGAGTAGTGGATTCGGAAGATTTATCCCTTAACATTTCCAGAGAGATGCTACAGCATGATCGGCAGTTGAATTTTATTGCTAAAAACTTAAAAACCAAGATAAAAAATGAATTAAAAAATCTTTTGACCAATGAAAGAGATAAATATGAGCAGTTCTTTAAAAATTTTGGAAGACAGCTTAAGTATGGGGTTTACAGTGATTTCGGAAAGGATAAGGATTTATTAAAGGATTTATTAGTTTTCTATTCTTCCAAAGAGAAGAAAATGGTTACCCTGGATGAATATGTTTCTAGAATGCCTGCTGAGCAAAAATATATTTACTATGCTGCCGGGGAATCCATCGAGCGGATTAGCAAGCTGCCTCAAACAGAACTGGTAGCGGAAAAGGGGTATGAAATTTTATATCTTACGGAAGATGTTGATGAATTTGCTATAAAAATGTTGGATGAGTATAAAGATAAGAAGTTTAAATCGGTATCCAGCGGCGATTTAGGCCTGGAAACAGAAGACAAAAACTCTTCCGCTGATGAAGAGTATAAGGAACTATTTGATTGCATGAAAGATATTTTAGCCGGTAAAGTCAAAGCTGTACGGGCATCAAAAAGATTAAAAAGCCATCCGGTATGCCTTTCTAACGATGGCGAAATTAGTATTGAGATGGAAAAGATTTTTAGTTCTATGCCTAATCATCCTAATATAAAGGCGGAAAAAATTTTAGAAATCAATGTTAACCATGAAGTATTTAAAGCTTTGCAAGAAGCTTATGAGAAGGATAGGGAGAAACTTAATTTGTATACGGATTTACTATATAACCAGGCCTTGCTTATTGAAGGACTGCCGATAGAGGACCCGGTAGATTTTACAAACAAAGTTTGCAAAATGATGATTTAGAAGTTAATCCATCTTCTAACTGCCCAGTTAGAAGATGGATTTTTTTTTTGCCATCATTCTAGTAAATATATATTGATTATATATAATATGAAATATATAATATATAAAATATATAATATATAGTGTATAAGTGATGATGTGTATTAAGGAGGAGAACTATGGATCTTTCCGATTTTAAAAAACTTATCTGGGATTATACAAGACAAATTACAGAAAATACCAATAGTCTCTTTGCTCCTCTTTGTGAGCAATATGGACTGACAATGCTTCAAATGAGGATACTTATGGAGTTATACCGCCATGATTTTCATACAATCGGAAGTCTGGCCGAAGGGATTCATGTGGCGGGTACTAATATTTCTTCTCTGTGTAAAAAATTGGAGGGTATGGGACTTTTAAGACGAATTAGAGATCAGAAGGATGAAAGGGTAGTCAGGGTAGTTTTAGAAAATAAGGGGCAGGAAATTATTTCGGAGATAGACAAAACTCTTAGTGCAAGGTTTGCTAGCTATCTTAATAGTGAGACAGAAGAGAGTTTTGATGCTATAATTATGGGACTTCAAAAATTAACTGAGTTACTGCAAAAGCTTAACTCATAAAAAAATAATTTTATATAAAGATAATTTTATATTAGAAGGAGAATGAGTAATGAAAGAGGGAAAAAATCCAAAATTATCGGCCATCAATTTTTATTTTATTGCCATGGGCATAGTATTGCTGTTGAATGCCTTTGTTTTTCCGATGTTAACAAGCCCCCATCTTACCCAGGTAGATTATGGAACTTTTTTGGATCAAATTGAAAGTGGGAAGGTTAAAGCTGTAGAGGTTCAGGAAAATCAAATTATCTTTTCTGCCGTTGATGAAAATGGACGAGAAAATTATTATTTAACCGGTAAAATGGATGATCCTGGACTGACCAATCGTCTATATGAGGCCAATATAAAATTTGGAAGTGTTATTCCAAGACAAAATTCTCCAATTGCTAATTTTCTGTTAAGCTGGATTTTCCCCCTTCTGATTTTCATTGGGCTTGGCCGGATGTTTTCTGCAAAAATTAATAATAGAATGGGAAGCTTAAGCAATGCTATGAGTTTTGGCAAAAGTAATGCCAAGGTTTATATTGAAGCTCAAACCGGTGTCACTTTTGCGGATGTAGCCGGTCAGGATGAAGCCAAAGAAGCATTGCAGGAAATTGTAGATTTTCTGCATGATCCGCAGAAATATAAGGAAATTGGGGCCAAGATTCCTAAAGGGGCTTTGTTGGTAGGACCTCCAGGAACGGGTAAAACGCTGCTGGCCAAGGCAGTAGCGGGCGAATCAAAGGTGCCCTTTTTCTCAATTTCCGGTTCCGAGTTTGTGGAGATGTTTGTGGGGATGGGTGCGGCAAGAGTGAGAGATTTGTTTAAACAGGCTCAGGAAAAGGCTCCCTGCATAGTATTTATTGATGAAATAGATGCTATTGGTAAAAGCAGAACTAATGCTGGTATAATTGGTGGAAATGATGAAAGGGAACAAACTTTAAACCAGCTTTTAACTGAGATGGATGGTTTTGAATCAGATAAGGGAGTAATAATTCT
>DUMD01000072.1 GCA_012840065.1 Clostridia bacterium | reverse complement strand
AATTATAAAAGCTTCCGGCGGCGGAGGCGGCAAAGGGATGAGGATAGCCCAAAACGAAGCTATGCTGAAGGATACAATTGTTTTAGCCCAATCTGAAGCAAAAGCAGCCTTTGGAAACGGAGAAATCTATTTAGAAAAATATATTGAAGAACCAAGACATATTGAATTTCAAATTTTAGCAGACGAGTACGGAAATATAATTCATCTGGGGGAAAGGGATTGTTCCTTACAAAGAAGACATCAAAAATTGATTGAAGAAGCTCCTTCCATTGCCTTAACTGAAGAACTGCGCCAAAAAATGGGGCAGGCTGCCATCAAAGCAGCCAAAGCGGCAAATTATTGCAGTGCCGGAACAATTGAATTCTTATTAGATAAGCAAAATAATTTCTATTTTATCGAAATGAATACCCGAATTCAGGTTGAACATGGGGTAACAGAAATGATTACCGGAATCGATCTAGTGAAAGAACAAATTAAAATAGCAGCAGGGGAACCATTAACTCTTACCCAGGAAGATGTATTAATTAACGGACACTGTATCGAATGCAGGATTAATGCTGAAGATCCGGAGCAGGACTTTAAACCCTCCCCCGGCCGGGTAAGTTTTTACCAGCCTCCGGGTGGACCAGGCATAAGAATAGACAGCTCCATGTATTCGGGGATTACAATCTCCCCTGCCTACGATTCCATGCTGGCTAAAGTATTAGCCTGGGGAAAAGATCGGGATGAAGCCATAAAAAGAATGGAAAGAGCTTTAGATGAATTTATTATAGAAGGAATTAAAACAACAATTCCTTTTCATAAGCAGGTTTTAAGCAATGCCTTTTTCCGTAAAGGTGAAGTTTATACTAATTTCATTCAAAGAAGAATCCTCAACAATAACTAATAAAAAAATCCTAACCTCAAGGAAGGTTAGGATTTATTATTCTTTTTTACCAATCTTAAATAGGGTAAGGTTTTTGTAAGAGAAGTTTGAGTATCAGCCAATCTACACTTACCGTTTTCTAAAATCAATTTTTTACCGCAATAAGTACAGTAAACCGTTCCAAAAGTTAATGATGTGTAATTGAGTTTTTTGCAGTTGGGACATTTGTATTCTTCCATCCCAGCCCGTCTCCCCTCTTTTTGCCTGATTTGGAAATAGGTTACTTTAATTTTAACATAGAAAATCAACCATTCCTGTCGGATAAAGGGAAGTATCCGGAACAAATTTCCTTTGCCTTCGACTTAAAATTTTCTGCAAATTCCAGCCCCTTTCCCCCTTTTTGCTTCCATTACCGCTCTCAAGGCAATTTTATTCAGTCATCTGCAGATCAGTAAATTATTCTTTAATTCTACTGATTTATCTCCCCGCTGTCCTTTACTTCAGAATTAAGCATTTTTTAGCTTTTATTTGCCACTTATTTGCTTTTTCCATAATTAATTACTAAATCCCTGCAAAACTAATATGTAATTTTTCTCCTAAAAATAGAGAAAGTAGAGGATTATCCTTTCCTCTGCTTTCTCCCAATTTCTTCATAAAATAAAAGTAATTTTTTTTCTTCTTTAGCCCAGCTAAAAAACTTTCTCGCCCAATTATATCCCCTTTTTCCTATTTCACGGGCGGTATTTTCCTGGTTAAACAGCCGGAGAATAGCCTCGGCATGTTCTTGAGGATTCAGTGGATTAACCAGGCAACCGCAGTTGTACCGGCGCACTAACCTAGCTGTTGGCCCGAAATCACCGGTTATGAAGGGCAATCCAGCTGCCATGTACTCGTATATTTTACTGGGAACGGCCAGGCAATAATGGGGTGCGGGCAGGATAGGATTCCAGGCTAGCTGGGACTGACGTAATAAAGAAAACAATTCTTTATAGTCCAAATGACCAAATACCTTTAAGTAGCCCTCATCCTTAAGTTGGTTAAATAACTGGATTAAAGCTGAGTCCACCCCCGTAAAATCAATTTTCCCTACCAATAGACACTGGAAATCCTCTCTTGCTTTTCTAACTAAATCAATTGTGCGGATAATTATTTCAAGCCCTCTTAATTTATTAATACTACCTGTGTAAATAATCCTCTTTTCCCTTCTCGGCAGACAATCCTCCGGAGAATAAGCAAAAAACTCCTCAACCGGGTAATTATTCAAAGCTACAGTCCGGGGACTAAATTTTTTAAACCTTTCTTCCATCATTTCCGTGGCTGTTACAACCCCATCGAAAAACCTGACACTTCTCTTTTCCAAAAAATTAGCCAGTTTGCTGATTAAGGGTCTTAGTTTTTTAGGAATCCACTGTTTAGAAAGGATACTTTCGGCATAATATTCATGGGCATCATAAATAACCCTAGCCTTAGTAAACATTTTTAAAGTTAAACCAACCCAGATTAATTCCGGATCATGGAAATGATAAAAATCAGCCTTTTCCTTGAAAGCTTTAAACAAAACCCCTATCCCTCTAAGCAAGCGAATCAACCTATTTTTGGCTGGGCTAAGAGGCAAAATTTTAATTCCCTGAACAACTTCCTCCCTGGGATGGAGACCGATAATTGTAAGGTCGTAACCTGCTTTGACCAAAGACATTCCTTCTTTATAAAAAATCCTCCCATCACGAGCCTGGTGTACAGTGGTAAACATAACAACCTTTCGTCCAGTCAAGTTTAATTTCTCAATGGGCTTGAAAATCTTCAACCTCCTCCGACTTTTGATCTTGACGCAGTCCCCTACCTGTTAGGACAACAAAAAAAGTTAAAAAAATTATTTTAAAATCCAATAATAAGGAATAATTATCAATATACCAATTATCCAATTTTATCCGGCTAGACCAAGGAATCTCATTTCTTCCTTTAATTTGAGCCAATCCTGTTATCCCAGGCCTTACCCTCATTCTGCCTTTCTGTTCTTCAGTATACATCTGGACTTGATAGGGAAGAGCGGGACGAGGTCCTACTATACTCATTTCCCCTTTTAAAACGTTAAAAATTTGGGGTAATTCATCCAGGCTAAACCTGCGGAGAAATGCACCGCAAGGAGTAAGCCTAGGGTCGCCAGGCACCATTCCATAACCTGCCCCCATCTTCTCCGCTCCCACAACCATAGTCCTAAACTTATAAAGAGTAAAAATTTTCCCATCCTGACCTACCCTGGCCTGCTTATAGATAATAGGCCCTGGAGACGTTACCTTAATAAGAATAGCTATCACAATAAACAGAGGAAACAGGATTATAATTGAACTAATAGCCATAACCAAATCCAAAACCCTTTTTAGTTTTTCCTGACCTCTTCTTATTCCCATCCTTTTACCCCCTATAAAGAGGAAAGAAATTAGGCTGTTTAAGTTCTTTCCCCCATGCAAGTCGTTTTTGAACTAACAAATCGTAGATTTTTCTATTATCAATTCTGCTTCCCACAAAAAAAGAAGAAGAACCCTCCCTGTTAAATCCTTTTTTAAAGCGATATAGATCATCATAGGGAGATTCGTAGCCTCCGCCCAAATGCAGTTTTAAACGGTTATGCTCTGCAGCCCAGCAGGCAACCTCAAAAAACAAAAGATTATTGGGGGCAAATTCCAGCATGGTCGGGTCCGACCCTCCCAGATGGTAATGAAGATAGCGGTCAGAACATAAAAAAACAGCTGCTGCAATGGTCAATCCGTCTTTTTCCACTAAAAACAACCGAACCTTATCTTTTAACCCCACCCTCAGCTTCCTAAAATAATCAGAATTAAAAAAATAATATAGATCAGCCTGCTTGGCTTTCATGGTCAAATAATAAAGACAGAGGAAATTCCGCCAATCCTTTTCGGTCTTTCCCTCCCTAAATAATAACCCTCCTTTCACCGCCTTCCGAATCCGGTTCCTGTTACTACTGGTAAGGCGTTTCCAAATTTCCTCCCTTCCCCCTCTTAAATCAATAGTGATAGTCGGCCGATTAAAAGTCACATCCAAAAATTCTCTAGCGTAAACATGATTATCTAAAAGAGGGTGAAAGCGGACAAACTGGCTAACTACTCTCTCTTTGGAAGAATAACGGTTAAATTCTTCCTGAAAACTTTTCACTAAAATCCTTAACTCCTCTCCTTTTGCAGAAGTGTAGTGACCTCCATAACCATAGGGGGAGATTAAGTCCACATATTCCTTTAACTGAGAATAACCATCCAAAAAAGTTAAATTGGCCAAAGAACGTTTCAAAAAAGGATAGACTAAACAATCTTTCTCTGTTTCTACTGCAAATAATAGCGGCTCACCCTCCTGCCGGTATAATTCCAAATATTCGGGTAAATAGTAGACATCGCTAACTCCGGCTTTTGCCAACAAACGGTACCATTCGCTTTTTAGTTCCGGAGTAATAAGACTGGTCTTAATCATCCTCCTTCTTCCCTTCCTTTTTCCGCTGGGGGTCAAACTCCTCTTTAAGAATGCTCATAATTACAATATCCTGATATTTATTTCGGCGATAGTCGGCTTCCCGGAGTGTTCCCTCATAGGTAAACCCCCAAGCCCGGCAAAGGTTTTGTGAAGCCAAATTTTCTTTTAGCATTTCCCCCACTATCCGATGGAGGTTTAACTCGTAAAAAGCATAACTCATTAAAGTAAAACCAATATCTGTAGCATAACCCTTCTGCCAAAATTCCTTTTCCCCAATCATAATACCAATTACTGCATTTCTATTTTTCCAATCAATTCTATAAAGACCGGCCATGCCAATAAAACGCCCGTCCAGTTTATTATCCACCGCCAACCGGAGATTTTCTTTATCTTGATAACTGGCTTTTAACCATTCCTCTTCCTGTTCTATTGATCTGGGCCAGCTCCAGCCCAGTAAATTTTTGGTGACTTCAGGATTATTTCTCCATACGTTCAATTTAGGCAGATCACTTTGAGTAAGGGCCCGAAGAATCACTTTTTCTCCGATTAACAAATCAATCCTCCTCCTTTAATTGCGAGTACTAGCTGCCTGCTCCCAATAGGGTTTAACTTTTCCCTGCATAAGACGGATTAATCCCCATAAAGAAGCGGCAGCAAACATGGTAAAATACATAGGAAAAAAGAAGGCCTTTGCTCTAAATCCCATAAATCCCAGGATAGCCAAAAGATAAAAGCCAAGCTGAATTAAAAATCCGGCTAAATACCACCCTCCACCAGCCGCTGCCAACCAGCCGGCAATAAAAACCAGAACAAGCAAAAAGGGAAGAATATAGCGTAATAAACGATGGGAAAAAAACATGAGGCTATAAAGAAAGCCGTGTTTAACAGGATTAACCATTCCCTTTTCTTTGATTAAACCTAACCAGGTCCTGCCAAACATTCTTACTCTTCTGGAAAACTCATCCTTAACATTGGCCCCGCTTTTTTCATAAGCAATTGCCTCCTGTGCATAAAGGGCTAATTTACCTTTTCCCACTACTAGTTGGGGATAATATAGGTCGTGGGAATAAAAAGGGTTAATTTCTTCAAATTCCTTCCTCCTAATGGCATAAATAGCCCCATTGCCTGCAGTTACGGAATAAAGGGCTGATTCCAACCTCCTTAGCAACATTTCATACCCCCAATATAATCCCTCCGACCTGCGAGTAAGATTATTATCCTTATAATATCTTAACTGGCCGCACACATAAGCAACCTTTGGATCAATAAAGGATGCAACCAGCCTGCGTACAGCATTTTTTTCCCACATGGAGTTGGCATCAGAAAAACAAATCACTTCACCAGCGGCCATTCTTACCGCTTGGTTTTGAGCATTGGTTTTCCCTCCCCTGGGCTCCACCCGAAGAAATTTTATTCCTTTAACTGCATATTCTTTAACGATCTTGTCAGTTTGGTCTGTGGAGCAATCTGAAACAACAATGATTTCTAACAGCTCCTTTGGATAATCTAAAGCAAGGCTGTTCTCCAATTTGGACCTAATTATTTTTTCTTCGTTATAGGCGGTTATAATTAGGGATACAGAAGGAAAATAGCCATCACCCAACTTAACTTTCTTCTGAAGTCCTAGTTTGGAAAGAAAAAAAAGCAAAAGAGGATAGAGAAAAAACTGATAAAAAAGAATAGACACACCCAGCCAGTAAAGGAAAACAGCCACACTATCACCAACCTTGTTTATTCTAAAAACAACCGAATAACTTCAAAGGATTCTGCATATTCAGTTCCAATCTGAGTACCCCGGGTTTTAGCAAGGCTTCTAATAAAGGGTTCATTAGCGTAATAACGATTGGCCTGGGAACGGTAGCACTTCAAAGCCTCCACTTTTTTGGTTACATTTTCCTCGCTTAAGCGGATAAAACAATGGGTACTAAAAACAAGATTGTTCCAAGGAATTTCATAACTTAAAACCGTAGAGTTTTTAAAAGCCCTTATTCCTTCCTCTGCTATGGTTTTATGATCCTGATGCAAATCTCTCAAGGAGGGTAGGAAAACAAGATCCGGTTTCAATACTCTTTTGAGCACAATCAGATCTTCTAGAATACTCTGGCGATGGGCAGGAAATTCTCTTACTTCATAGTTATAGAGAATAAGATTTTCCTTTTCTATTCCCAAAACTTTAGTTGCCTCTTCCACCTCTGTCCGTAAAATATTCCTAGGTAAATTTTCCGGCACAGATTTTTCAGCAGAAGAAAAGGCTGCATAATAGACGGTTTTCTTCAACTCTACCAATTTAGCTATCGTACCTCCGCAGCCAAATTCTCCATCGTCAGTATGTGGAGCCAAAACCAATACTCTTTCAAACAAGGCTATTCCCCCTCCTAACTATTTCCTGCACTCTTTTTATCTTTATTCAAGCCAAAATCAACTCTTGACCAGCAAGCTGCTATATAATCCTTTTAAATCAGCAGCTTCCTTAGCCAGAGTAAATCTTTCCTTTACAGTATCCCTTCCCGCTCTTCCAATTTCCCTTCTTAAATCAGAATTGATCATTAACTCCCGCAAACAATTGGCCAAACCTAAAACATCTCCTTCCCCAACTAAAAAACCGTTTATTCCGTCCACTACTAGGTCGTTAATTCCCTGGTTTTTACAGCCGATCACCGGCTTGCCGTAAGCCATTGCCTCCAAATAGACGACCCCAAATCCTTCGTGCCAACTGGGAAGGCAGAAAATATCACAATTAGCCATTTCCCTGTTAACCTCAGCATGGTTTTTCCTTCCTAAAAGAACAACCTGCTCTTTAAGTTCCAATTCCTCCGCCAATTGTTGAAGTTTTTTTCTTTCCGGCCCATCCCCCACAATCCTCAAAACTGCCCGACTGGGACTGTTTTTACTAACTAGGCTAAAGGCTTTAATCAAGATATCCAGACCTTTACGGGGAATGAGATTTGCCACCGATAAAATTACTAATTCCTCTTTTTTTGCCACTTCCACCGGGGGCGGAGGATAAGCTATCCCATTAAAAATTATTGTCCAGTTTCCTGCCGTCCCCAGCTCTTTGTAAGCAAAATCCTTTAAATAAGAACTAACATAAATTACTTTATCTGCTTTGGTAATAACCTTT
>DUMD01000006.1 GCA_012840065.1 Clostridia bacterium | reverse complement strand
TCATCTAATACCTTTAGCCAATTCCATTTTATTTCCTCAATAACATCCTCAAAGGTAATTTCATTTACTCCCCTTAACTTATTCATTTCCCTTCTTTCTCTAAGCCTATCGATAACATACCATACTTCTCCATCATTGTTTTGTTTAGAAAATATATCAAATAAAAAAGTCTTTATCTGGTTTTCAATAAAAGCATAACAGGAAACAGCAAAGGAATACCGATCAAGATTAGGAAGAATGATTTTTTCGTGCCACAGTTCGTCAATTGACTTAGGTATTTTGTCAGCTCTTTGATTATCCAGCTTTAAAATGCCCAGATTTTGACCATGCTTTTTAAGGGCCTGTAACTCAAAATCTAAATGAACAGAGTGTTTTGATCTTTCGTAATCAACAAAATGCGGCACATCATCTTCATTGGAATTTACATCCACATCCTTAACAAAATTTATGTAGGGCTGGATATACTTTCTAATTTCCTTAAATCTCTCTTCCTCTCCTGTAACAGGAAAATCCGTGCCATAAAATTTATAACCGTATTTTTCGAAACATCTAACTTCATTATCCCTTAGTGTAGTTCTAAAAATTTTTTCTACAATATGTTTTCCCAGAACAATGACCAGTTGGGGAGATAATAACCTTAATTCTTCAATAAAGTGTTCTCTGTAACATGTATCGGGCAAATTTTTATACTCTCGATCCAAAAAGAAATTCTCATAATAACATTTATGGTAGTGAGTCCAATATATATTTCCACCTTTGTGAAATTCCAAGATTGCTTTTTCAGAAATGTTAGCTCGACCAAACAAAGCCAGGCATAAAACTCTGAAAAACCTAACTGAAGTCAAAGGTTTTAAAGCCGCTTGAAAAGAAGGACACCCGGTTACCAGCATCACCTTTTGAGAATACATAGGAAAGAAGAAAGGAGTTTCACCATATTTATTTTTGCAAGAATTGCAATTTGCAATTCTTTGGCTAAACTCTTTCTTTGTTTCCGTCATAACCTAACACCTCCCCATTTCTTTTTCAGTTATTTCCAATCATAATTCAGCATAATTTTCTCTTTTCCTCCAATTTTTTCAAATTTTAACAGGAGGAAGCGAAGACAGTATAAATGATTTTAGAATACTATGCTAACTGTCTCAACAAGGATATGAATAATATAGAATATTAGAAATTAAAAAAACGCCAGCATAATGCTGGCGTTGTCTCGTCTTATCTTAGTAATTCTCCACTCTAACTTCAAAGAAACTTTGAGGATGGGTACAAACAGGGCAAACCTCAGGAGCTTTCTTACCCTTTACAATATGGCCGCAGTTGCGGCATTCCCACACTACTTCCTCATCTTTTTCAAATACTTTCTTGGATTCTAAGTTCTTAAGAAGAGCACGATATCTTTCTTCGTGGGTCTTTTCAATTGCTGCAACCGCTCTGAATCTGGCAGCAAGTTCAGTAAAGCCTTCTTCCTCTGCATCTTTAGCAAATTTTTCATACATATCAGTCCACTCATAGTTTTCGCCTTCAGCAGCGCTAAGCAAATTAGCAACTGTATCGTTAATTTCGCCAAGAGCCTTAAACCAAAGTTTAGCATGTTCTTTTTCATTATTGGCAGTGGCTTCAAAAATTGCAGCTATTTGTTCATAGCCTTCCTTTCTAGCAACCGAAGCAAAATATGTATATTTGTTTCTAGCCTGAGATTCACCTGCAAATGCTTCCCATAAATTCTTTTCTGTTTTTGTTCCTTTAAGATCCTTCATATTATCCTCTCCCTTTCCTATATTTTTTGTTTATCATTTGAAGCTGTTGTTTTTGCAGCTTCCCTATTATTACACGGGAAAAACCTTGGTAGCCTCAGGGTATACCTACCTATAGCCTTTGAACCGGCCGCCAGTTCGGGCTTGAAATGGCATTCTTTTAAGATATACCCTAAATCCCTCCATTTAAACTTTTTCTTTATTCGTTAATTATAAAAATCCTTCTCTTCTTTCTGCCTTATCTATCGTTACCATCGAATTAAAATCAATTTATAATTTATAGTAAATCCTGATTTACACATCAATCCCCCAATAAATGTCTTTGCCATTCTTCTTCCCTAAATCCAACCAAAACTGCATGATCACTGACAAGTATAGGACGTTTAACCAGCATTCCATCGGTTGCGAGCAGATCAAGCTGTTCATCCTCTGTCATTGTTGCAAGTTTATCTTTCAAATTCAATTCCCTATACTTCTGTCCACTGGTATTCCAAAACCTTTTGATGGGTAAACCGCTTCTTTCAAACCAAGAACGCAGTTCTTCCCGGTTAGGATTCTCAGTTTTAATGTCACGCATTTCATAAGCAATCCCATGTTCATCCAACCATTTTTGAGCCTTTTTACAGGTTGAACACCTTGGATAACAGACAAAAAGCACCCTCATCCCTCCTTACCTCTTCATCCTTTAGGAAAAAATTCTTCCTTTATTTTAAAACCCTTCTCAAGCTCTGATATTCTTCCTTGAACTTGTTCAATATTTCACTTATTTCTTTACAAATAGGCCAAACTCCTTCTTCCTCTTTTTGATCTTCCTTATTTAAATAAAAAAGCTGCCTACTGCGCAGCTTTTATTATAACCATAGGTATATTTTGGTGGAGGCGAGGGGACACATTCTTCCATTGTTTCCAATGGTGCTGACTATATCTTGAACTTTCCAAAAGGAAAGTTCTTCGGCGTCTTATGAGGAGCATATTATTGTTTTTACTCCCCATCCTAGTACTCCTTATCCTCGGGACTTAGGAGCCTATGAGTCGATACAGGGCTTAAGGATTTCTCCCTTCACCCCTCGGTATTACCGTCGACTTTCTCGTTACGGTTCCACCGATGTAAGCCGAATTTTTCCACTGCAGATCGCTCTGCAGGGCGACCCTTTCTGAATCGAACCCCTGTCCGAAGGTGTTCCAGTAAGAACTTCTCCGAGCGCAGCCTCTGTTTTAAAATTCGCCTTACCATTCTCCCAGAGGCAGGATAATGATAAGACTAGTTTGCTAAATTTCCCACAGCCAACTCAAACGGCATTGACTGCGGTAGCCTACTAGTCGGCGCCTAATCCCTCAGCGTAGGCTCCGAGGGTTAGACGTTAGCTGAACTAAGCAGCTAAAGCGTAATTTTCGTTTGCGTTTAATTTAAGGCCCACCGTTTTTACGGGCTAGTGGAATCCCGGCTCGCTATTCCTACCCGAACCAACCCCCGTCGAAACCAAACGCCCCCATGAAAAATTATTTATACTTTTCTCTTAGGGCCCGCTCTAAATCTCGCTGGGCATCCTTGGCAGCAATATCCTGCCGCCGATCGTAAAGTTTTTTACCTTTGGCCAAGGCCAATTCAACCTTAGCCCAGTTCTTTTTAAAATATACCCGTAAAGGCACTAGAGTAAAACCTCTTTCTTTAACTTTGCCAATCAAACGATTGATTTCCATTTTGTGCAGTAAAAGCTTCCTTGGCCTTTTCGGGTCGTGATTGAAACGGTTGCCCTGTTCATAGGGACTAATGTGCATATTGTATAGGAAAACCTCTCCGTTTTCAATCCGGGCAAAACTATCCTGCAGATTGCCTCTACCGGTTCTTAAAGATTTCACTTCTGTCCCCGTAAGAACAATCCCCGCTTCAAAAGTATCTTCTATATGGTATTCATGTCTTGCCTTTCGATTTTCAATCACAACTTTTCTCTCTTCCATAAACTCTCTCCTGAAAAATTAACCCTGCTTGCATGGGGCAACTATTTACTGCCAGCAAGTAGGGCATAACTTTTACAATTTGCTTATTCCGACCTTATTATACTCGGCTTTTTTGTTTTTGTCAACTTTAGCTTAATTGGCCAAAATAAAGTCAATTTGTCGTTCATCAACATTAACTTTAATTACTTGTACTTTTACTGGATCGCCAAGACGATAAATTTTTTTAGTTCTTTCCCCTATTAAAACATATTGGTTTTCGTAATAAGTATAATAATCGTCAGTCATATTGCTAACATGAACCAAACCTTCCACCAAATTTTCCAGTTCAACAAAGATGCCAAATTGAGCTACACCGCTGATATAACCAGGGAAAATCATTCCCACCTTATCCAACATGAATTCCACTTTCTTTAAGTCTACCGATTCCCGTTCCGCCTCTGCCGCCAGTCTTTCCCGTTCAGAAGAATTCAGGGCAATGGCAGGCAAGGTCTTTCTCAGTTTATTCAGCCGTTCTTCACTGAGCATACCTTTAAAGAGAGCTTCTTTAGTTATCCGATGGACTACCAAATCCGGATAACGGCGGATAGGGGAAGTAAAATGAACATAATGTTCAAAAGCCAGAGCAAAATGGCCCACATTGATATCACTGTAAACAGCCTGTTTTAAACTGCGTAAAATAACAGTATTGATAATCCTTTCCTCAGCTTTCCCTTCTATTTCCTGAATAACCTTTTGCAGGGCCCGGGGATGAATTTTCCCTATTCCTTTTATGTGGTAGCCAAAATTGTGCAGGAATTCATTTAAACTATACAGCTTTTCCTCGTCCGGTTCTTCATGGATCCGGTAAATCAACGGCACCTCTAACCAAGAAAGGTGTTCCGCTACAGTCTTATTGCAAACCAACATAAACTCCTCAATAATCATTTCTGCAATGCTGCGTACTACCGGAACAATTGCAATTGGTTTTCCTTGTTCATCAAGTTTCACCTTAGTTTCCGGAAAGTTAAAATCAATGCTGCCCTTCTCCATTCTACTGGCCCGTAAAATGAGGCAGAGTTCCCTCATCAATTCAAAATCATCAAGAAATTCCTCATATTCTTTCATCAATTCCGGATCCCTGTCTTCTAAGATTTTACGCACTTTAGTATAGGTCATTCTTCGTTTTACCAAAATCACACTTTCATGGATAGAATGATTAACCACTTTCCCCTCAGGGTCAATTTCCATAAACACTGATAAGGCCAGCCGTTCCTCTCCCGCATTTAAGCTGCAAATTCCATTAGATAACTGGGGAGGCAGCATGGGAATTACCCGGTCCACCAGGTAAACACTGGTTCCCCTCAGCTGGGCTTCCCGATCCAAGGCGCTTCCTTCCCGCACATAGTAGCTGACATCCGCTATATGCACCCCTAAACGATAGTTGCCATTTTCTAATCTTTCCACAGAAACCGCATCGTCTAAATCTTTAGCATCCTCACCGTCGATGGTTACCATTTTTAAAGCCCGCAGGTCAAGCCGGCCTTCCCAATCCTCAGACCGCACTTTAGCAGGTATGCTTTCCACTTCCCGCCAAACCTCTTCCGGAAAATCTTCCGGCAAATTATGTCGGCGGATAAGAGAAAGAATATCGGTGCCTGGATCATGCTTGTCCCCCAAGCGTTCAATAACCCGTCCTTCTGGATTTCTCCTTTTTTCCGGCCAACGCAGAATTTCCACCACTACTTTTTCTCCATCCAGGGCTCCATTAGCTTCAGTCTTAGGGATAAAGATATCATGGAAAATCCGCTTTTCGTCAGGAACTACAAAAGCAAAATGCTGACTGCTTTCATAAGTACCAACAATTTTCTGGTTTGCCCGATGTAAAATCCGAATAACCTCTCCTTGCCTTTTTTTATCTCTGGAAGCCTTACCATGCAAGCGCACAACAACCCGGTCATTATGCATTGCTCCGTTCATATCCTCTAAAGCAACATAAACATCATCTTCTCCCGGGCGTTCGCTTAAAACAAAACCAAAACCTTTAGGATGCCCCTGGAGAATCCCTACAAACAGGTTCATTCTTTCCGGCAAACCATAGCGTTTGCTCCTGGTTAGAATAACCTCACCGTTTTTCTCCATTTCCTGTAAAATATCCCTAAATTTCTGAATATCTTCATCAGGGACATTTAAAGCTTCTTTTAATTCTTCAAAAGTCATAGGTTTATAAAGAGTTGGCCGCATAAAGTCGAGAATTTTTTCTTTGTCCACTTTTTCGCCTCCTAAGAAAACAGGGTGTCAGGAAAATGAAACTAAATCCCATCCCTTACACCCTTTTATTATTATATTCCCCTCTTTCTAAAATATTTAATCGCCAATTAAAATCATAATCCAAGAGCGGGGGCAATCTTTTTCATTGCTTCCAGGGAAAGCTCTAAAAATTCAGCAAGTTCCAGACCAATTTCGCTGCAGGAGCTGATTTGCTCCCGGTTAGCACCCCTGGCAAAAGCCTTTTCACCAAAGCGTTTCAGCAGGAAATTTTTATCGATAACCGCTAGTTTTTTATCTTTATGAATTAAGGCAGCAGCTACAATCAGTCCCGAAACCGGATCCGCCGCATAGAGAGCTTTGTCAAGCAAGCTTTTCCTTTCTAAACCAAGATATTCATTATGAGCTTTAACGGCATAAACCAATTCTTCCGGAAAACCAAGCTCCGCCAGCATTTCTCCTCCGACTAGACCATGTCTGGCAGGATCAGCCTGAGTTTGATCATAATCAATATCATGCAAAAGTCCTGCCAAAGCCCAAAGCTCCTTATTCTGATTAAACTTTTCAGCTAAAGCAGCCATAATTGCTTCCACTGCATACATGTGTTTAAGCAAATTTTTATTTTTCACATTCTTTTTCAGCAGTTCCAATGCTTCTTCTCTTTCCATTTAATTTATCCCCTTTCCTTGTTTTAATTCAGATAAAAATTCTTTTGGTCCAATAAAACCAGTCAGTTCGAAGCTATTACTACCCTCGACCTGTCCAGACCCTAGATACAAAAAAAGTGCTGGTTTCCCAACACTTTTTAGAATCAATTATCCTAATTACTTGGCAATGGCAGTTATCACTAAAGCAATAACTAAAAATAAAGCTGACATAACTGTGGTAATCTTATTCAACAGACTATCTAAATCCTTACTTTTAGAAAAGAAAGATCCCTGGCCACCTGAGATAACACCGGATAGGCCCGCACTTTTACCAGACTGTAGCATTACTGACAGAATTAGAACAACAGAAATTACAATTTGTAATACCATCAGTGCAGTAGACACATTTCCACCTCCCGAACTAAACGGTCACTAAACTAGAATAGATCTTACCACATTTATTAAGCAAAAGCAAGCAAAACTTCTCGAATCAGCACCAATCAGCACCGTCTCTTGAATACATCAGTTCCGGGATAAATAGCATAAAAATCCAGTTCTTCCTCAATTCTTAACAATTGATTATATTTAGCTACCCGATCTGTCCGGGAAGGTGCCCCTGTTTTTATTTGTCCCGCATTTACGGCCACAGCCAAATCAGCAATGGTTACATCCTCTGTTTCTCCGGAACGATGGGAAATAATTGTGGTATAGCCTGCTTTTTTAGCCATATTAATAGCTGCCAGAGTTTCAGATAAACTGCCGATTTGGTTAACTTTAACCAAAATAGAATTACCTGCTTTTTTCTCTATCCCCGTTGCCAACCGTTCCGTATTAGTTACAAAGAGGTCATCTCCTACTAGCTGCACCTTATCCCCAATTCTTTTAGTCATTTCCTGCCAGCCTTCCCAGTCGTCCTCAGCCAGGCCATCTTCTATTGAAACAATAGGATATTTGCTGATAAGTTCCTCATAATAACTAATCATTTCAGTAGAACTTCTTTCTACCCCTTCCCCGGTTAAAACATACTTGCCGTTTTTATATAATTCGGTAGAAGCCACATCCAAAGCAATAAAGACGTCAGTTCCCGGTTGATAACCTGCCCTTTCGATTGCTTCTACGATTACTTTAATTGCCTCTTCATTGGACTGAAGATTAGGCGCAAAACCACCTTCGTCCCCTACAGCCGTATTCAGTCCCCTTTCCTGCAGAACCTTTTTCAAGGCATGGAAAACTTCCGCCCCCATTCTTAAAGCATTGCTAAAGCTATCAGCACCGGCAGGCATAATCATAAATTCTTGGATATCAACATTATTATCAGCATGTTTACCGCCATTCAAAATATTCATCATCGGAACAGGAAGTTCTCTTGCATTAACTCCCCCCAGATAGCGATAAAGAGGAAGACCAAGACTATTAGCAGCAGCTTTTGCAACCGCCAGAGATACACCCAAAATAGCATTTGCACCCAGGTTACTCTTATTCGGCGTCCCATCAAGTTCTAAAAGCAGCTGATCAATTTCTCCCTGATTTAGGGCATCATAACCAATAAGCTCAGGAGCAATAATATCATTAACATTAGCTACTGCCTTTTGTACCCCTTTTCCCAGATACCTACGGGGATCTTCATCCCTCAGCTCTGCAGCCTCGTAAGCACCGGTAGAAGCTCCAGAAGGCACTGCTGCTCGACCAAAACCTCCTCCTTCAAGATAAACATCTACTTCTAAAGTTGGATTGCCTCTGGAATCTAAAATTTCTCTGGCTAGAACATCAGTTATAGTTGTCATTTTTGCCTACCTCCTCTTGATTAGAGAATTTCCTGTCATAATTTCAGGTTTTGGTATATTAAATAATTCCAAAATGGTAGGAGCAACGTCAGCCAAAATGCCGGAATTTAATTCCGTCCCGATTAAATCATCGTCAACAATAATAAGAGGAACTTTATTAGTTGTGTGGGCAGTCTGTTCTTCCCCAGTTTCCGGATCAACCATCTGTTCCGCATTACCGTGATCTGCAGTGATTATAACTATTCCTCCGACCTCCCGCACAGCTTCAACAACCATTTTAACACATTGATCTACGGCTTCAATGGCTTTGATGGCAGCCTCGAGCTTGCCTGTATGCCCTACCATATCCGGATTGGCAAAATTTAAAACAATAAAATCATATTTGCCGGATTTAATCCGTTCCACAGCTTCCTTAGCCACTTCATAAGCACTCATTTCCGGCTGTAAATCATAGGTAGCAACCTTGGGAGAAGGAATAAGCTTCCTATCTTCTCCCGGAAAAGGCTTTTCTTCCCCACCGCTAAAGAAAAAGGTAACATGGGCATATTTTTCAGTTTCCGCTATCCTCAGTTGGGTCAGACCGTGCCTGCTGATAATTTCTCCCAAGGTCATGGTAGGATGATCAGGTTCAAAGGCCACGGGAACATCAATAGTTTCATCGTATTGAGTAAAAGATACAAAGTATACC
Organism: Clostridia bacterium; assembly: GCA_012840065.1. GTDB lineage: Bacteria > Bacillota > DUMD01 > DUMD01 > DUMD01 > DUMD01. Next base: position 8,331 of record DUMD01000006.1, on the reverse strand, counting down.
CGGGGAGGTTTAGGTCCCCGGTCAAAAGCATTAAAATTCTCATCCACAAAAGCCCTGGTCAATTCCCGGGCCCGATCCGGACGGAAATTAAAGAAGATTAAAACATCTCCATCTTTAATTTTGCCATAGGGATTTCCCTCTTCATCCACGATTACGGTAGGAAGTACAAATTCATCGGTTTCTTGTCGGGCATAGGCATTTTCTACCGCCTCTTTGTACGTGCGGGCAGTAAGTCCCTCTCCATAAACCATGGCTTTATAAGCAAGGGCCACCCTTTCCCACCTTTTATCTCTGTCCATGGCGTAATAACGCCCCATAACAGTAGCCACAACACCCAATTTTAACTCGTTCATTTTTTCATCCAGTGCTCGAAAATATGCTAAAGAACAGGAGGGAGGCACATCTCTCCCATCTAAGAAACTGTGGATATAAACCTTTTCCAATCCTTCTTCCTTAGCTAATTTTAATAAAGCAAATAAATGCTCAATATGGCTGTGAACACCCCCATCAGACAAAAGTCCTAGAAGATGCAGGGCCGAACCTTTCTCCTTTGCCCGTTTGTAGGCCTCCAAAAGCCTTTCGTTTTTATAAAAGGTCCCTTCCCGAATTGCTTTGGTAATCCTGGTCAAATCCTGATAAACAATTCTGCCTGCACCTAAATTTAAATGTCCTACTTCCGAATTACCGATTTGTCCCTCCGGCAACCCTACATATTCTCCGGAAGCTTCCAGAAATGTATGAGGATACCGCTTTTCCAAAGAACAGATAAAAGGGGCGTAAGCCATTTTACAGGCATTATTTTCACATTCTTCCCGATGCCCCCAACCGTCTAAAATCATGAGCATTATTGGTCTCTTTCTCAAAAAAAATCACCTACTTTTTTGCCGCATTAATTATACTTGTAAAATCTCGGGCATCAAGACTTGCTCCTCCGACCAAAAGCCCATCTATCTCAGGCTGGCTAATAAGTTCCGCCGCATTATTGGGCTTAACACTACCACCATAAAGAATAGAAATCCAATCGCCAGCACCATTACCTAAGATATCAGACAATTCTTTCCGGATTAAACTGCAAACCTCATTTGCCTGTTCAGGAGTAGCATTTTGTCCCGTTCCAATTGCCCAAACAGGTTCATAAGCAACAACAAACCGCTGGCTGTTTTCCTCTGAAATACCCTTTAAAGCACTTTGCAATTGTCTTTTGATAACCTTTTCTGTTTCTCCCTTTTGACGCTGGTCTAATGTTTCCCCCACGCAAAGAATGGGAATTAAACCATAGCGGAGGACAGCTGCAAATTTTTTCTGAATAAGTTCTTCATCTTCCTTCAAAATATGTCTCCTCTCGGAATGGCCAACTATAACATATTCACAATTTAGTTCTTTAAGCATGGGAACTGATATTTCTCCAGTATAAGCTCCTTGAGGTTCGTAAAAAGCATCTTGTGCACCAAGTTTAATTTCTGTCTGAGTTAAAAATCTACCAACATCAGCCAGGGCTGTAAAGGGAGGACAAACTACAATTTCCACAGTCTGTCCGTTTACATCTCTGGTATAGTTGTTGTTTAATCCCATAACCAACTGCAGGGATTCAATAACTGTATAATGCATCTTCCAGTTTCCAACAACCATCAACTTTCTCAATGCAACCCCTCCCTATTCCATTTGTTCGATGATTATCGCCGCAAAAACTCTTATCCTTGGGAGATGGGCAACACTATTTATCACTAAGAGCAACAACCCCCGGCAAATCCTTGCCTTCTAAAAATTCTAAAGATGCTCCTCCACCAGTAGAAATATGCGTTATTCTCTCTGCCATCCCCATTTGTTCAACAGCGGCAGCCGAATCTCCGCCCCCTACTATAGTTGTTCCTTGAACATTAGTTAGAGCCTCAGCCACAGCTTGGGTCCCCCTAGCAAAAGCATCCATTTCAAAAACTCCCATCGGTCCATTCCAAATAACAGTGGAAGAATTAATAATCTTTTGTCTAAATTTCTCGGCTGTTTTCGGGCCTATATCTAATCCCATCCAGTCAGCAGGAATAGCGGTTACCGGAACAACTTTATGTTCCGCGTCTTCCTTGAACTCTTTAGCCACAACCACATCCTCAGGTAAAATAAATTCCACGCCATTCTGCTTTGCTTTAGCAATCAGCTCGGCAGCCAATTCAATTTTGCTTTCCTCCACAATTGATTTACCGACTTCCAATCCCTGGGCCCTGAGAAAAGTATAAGCCATTCCTCCACCAATCAGTAGGGTATCTACCTTATTTAAAAGGTTAGAAATGACCCCGATTTTATCAGCAACTTTTGCTCCACCTAAAACTGCTAAAAACGGCCGTTCCGGATTATTTAAAGCCTTCCCCATGATTGATATTTCTTTTTCCAGCAAAAAACCTGCCACTGCAGGCAGAAATTCTGCTATTGCCGAAATGGAAGCATGGGCCCGATGGGCGGCACCGAAAGCATCATTAACATATATCTCGGCCAACCCTGCCAGTTTCCGAGCAAATTCCCGATCATTTTTTTCTTCCTCAGGATAAAATCTGACATTTTCCAAAAGTAAAATTTGACCGGGTTCAAGAGCGGCCACTGCTGCTTCTGCCTCCGGGCCGATACAGCTATTAATTTTCTTTATCGGTACTCCTAACAGTCCTTCCAATTCCCTGGCCACAGGGTCTAGACGAAGTTTTTCCACTATTTTGCCGCCAGGACGCCCCAAGTGGGATACAATTACGATTTTTGCTCCTTTACTCATTAAATATTTGAGGGTAGGCAGCGACTCTCTTAAACGGGTATCATCCGTTATTCTACCTTCCTCATCCATTGGTACATTATAGTCAAATCTTACCAAGACAGTTTTATTATCTACGTTGATATCCTGGAGCGACATTTTCTCCATCTTTAATCTACCCCCCAAAAAAATCTTATAAACCTTTTTGAGCAATATATGCTGCTAAATCTATTAATCTGTGAGAATAACCCCACTCATTATCATACCAGGCCACAACTTTAACAAAGTCTCCGTCTACCACCATGGTAGAAAGCGCATCCACAATGGAAGAAGCCTCATTGCCCCGATAATCAGCAGAAACTAACGGTTCATAAGATACTTCCAAAATCCCCTTCAGCTCATTATTCGCTGCTTCTTCTAAAGCTTTATTAATTTCCTCCACACTGGCTTTCTTTTCCAACTGGGCAACAAAATCTGTAATTGATACTGTAGGAGTAGGAACCCTCAAAGCAAAACCGTTCATCTTTCCTTTTAATTCAGGAAGAACCAAAGCAACGGCTTGAGCAGCACCGGTAGTTGTAGGAATAATTGAAACTGCACCGGCCCGGGCTCTTCTCAAATCACTATGGGGAGCATCCAAAATAACCTGGTCGTTGGTATAAGAATGAACGGTAGTCATTAAGCCCCGGATAATTCCAAATTTTTCTTGCAATACCTTTGCTACAGGGGCTAAACAGTTAGTAGTACAGGAAGCATTGGAAATAATCTGATGCTTTGCCGGATCATATTTATCCTCGTTAACCCCCATAACAATAGTAATATCCTCATCCTTAGCAGGAGCAGAAATAATAACTTTTTTAGCCCCGGCTTGAACATGTTTGGAAGCCTTTGCCTTGTCTCTAAAGAGACCGGTACATTCTAAAACGATATCCACGCCCATTTCTCCCCAGGGAAGATTAGCCGGATCTCTTTCGGCTAAAACGGCAATTTCTCGGCCGTCAATAATTAATTTCCCTGGTTCGGATTTTACTTCTCCGGGATAAATCCCATATAAGGAATCATACTTAAACAAATGAGCCAGAGTTTCAGAATCGGTCAAATCATTCACCGCTACAACTTCCACGTCTTTATTTTTTAAAGCAGCCTTTAGTGCATTCCTCCCAATCCTGCCAAAACCATTGATAGCCAGTTTTACACCCATGATAAAAGACCTCCTTATGATTTATTTTTCCTCAATTAATCTCACAATTTCCTCCGCCGCCCCCTGATCAGTAATAAGGGTACTTTGCGGAGATGCATACATACAGGCTAAAATTGCAGCCGCCTTCTTCTTTCCTCCCGCAATAGCCACAACTAATTTTGATTTTTTCAGATCCTCCAGATGAAGGCCGATACTGCTAATTACATCTACTATTTTACCCTTAGAATCAATATAATAACCCAAAGCTTCTCCTACGGCACCCTTGCTAATAATTCTTTTTACTTCCTCCTCCCCAAGGCCCCGGCGGGAACTCATCTCTTCAATAGTACCAATACCATGCACTACTAAATCGGCCTCAGCAATCAGGTCAAGTATTTCCTTAATTCCAGGCTCATTTTGCAAGGTTCGCAGGGCAGCCGGACTCAAATTATCAGGAACATGAAGAAGCTTGTAATCCCCTCCTAAATGTTCTGCAATTTGAGCTGCAATTGTATTTGCCTGAATTTCCACCTTTTCCCCCAAACCACCCCGGGCCGGTACAACTAAAACATCCATTTTAAATCGCATATTACCCAGGGCCTCTGCTACTTCCGCCAAGGTAGTTCCACCGGTCACAGCAAGAATCTGTTTAGGTTGAAGCTTATTTTTAAGATAACGGGCTCCCGCCCTTCCCAGGTCGCTTTTAACCATGGGATTGACATCAGAATCTCCAGGAATGATTATTACTTCCGGTAAGTTTAAATAACGACAAATTTTTTTTTCTAAAGAGGATAATCCACCAAATTGACGAATATATTCTTCTAGGTAAGAAGTAATTCGTTCCCCTTCTTCTGTTAAAGTCATCCCCCATTGGTTTATATGCAGCAAATTTAACTCTTGAAGAAAACTGATTTCTCCCCGGATCACTCTTTCCCCCAGCTTTAATTGGGAAGCCAGATTCCTTCGGCCAATAGGCTGATTATATAAAATAGCACGCAGGATGTCATACCTTAATTGGATTATTTTTGTTATTTCAGGCGCTATTATTTGTTGTATTCTGATTAACTCCTGCACTTTATCCCCCACTTTTTCTCCTCCTTATTTCTGCCTGTAACACCTTTGTCCCTTTGGGAACAAAAAAGTCCCACCCGCTTCGAAAATAAGGAGAGAAATTTTTTTTATCTTTCTCTCCAACTAAGCAAATTATTCTTCTTAATAGCGACGTCGACGATTTGAGGGAAGCAACCCCATTGCATCCCGATATTTAGCAACCGTCCGCCGGGAAATATTTATTCCCCGACTGGCTAAAATATCAGCAATTTTTTGATCACTGAGGGGTTTCTTCGGATCCTCTTCCTTAATCAAATCCTCAATCATTTTCTTGATACTTTCTGAGGAGGCTGTTTCCCCTTCCTCCCGTTCAACCCCACTGGTAAAGAAGTAGCGGAGTTCAAATATTCCTTGGGGAGTCTGCACATATTTATTAGCAGTAGCCCTGCTCACTGTAGATTCATGCATCTCAATTCTATCAGCAACCTGTTTTAATGTCAACGGGCGGAGATATTTTATCCCCCGATCTAAAAATTCTCTCTGATGTTTAACAATCTCTTCTACTACCTTTTGTAAAGTCATCCGCCGCTGCTCTATACTTTTAATTAACCAAAGGGCAGAATTCAAGCGATTTTCGATAAATTTTTTGGTTACTGATCCCGTTTCCTCCTCTCGGCCGGCGAGAATATTCTTATAATAAGAATTTACAGTTAAACGGGGCGATATACTATCATTAACAATGACCAAATATTCCCCATTAACTTTCTTTACAACAACATCAGGAACAATATATCTAACCTCATCTGAACCAAAAAACATTCTACCCGGCTTTGGTTCTAAGTTCCTAATAAAATCAGCTATTTCCTGGACCCGCTTCAAGGAGATACCTAACGCGTTAGCAAGTTTTTGACATCTATTCTCTGCCAAATCAACCAGATAGTCCTGAATAACCTTAACAACCAGGGGATCCTTATTATCCATCTGGTTAACCTGAATCAATAAACATTCTTTAATGTTCCGAGCACCTACCCCAGGGGGATCAAAAGTTTGAATTATTTTCAAAACCCTAAGTACATCTTCCTCGCTTTTTTTTAAATATTTAGCCACATCCTTAACAGGGTAGCGAAAATAACCGTTATCATCTATACAACCAATAAGAAATTCTCCAATCCGCAGATCTTTAGAATCATTAACAGTTAAATGGAGCTGGCTGGTTAGATATTCATGCAGGGTTTGGTGCTTAGTTACCAGGTTTTCATAAGAAAGATTTTCTTCTTGATAATCCTTACCTGTATAATTATAGCCTAAATCACTGCTATCCTGGAAATATTCCTGCCAATCCGGATCAAACTGTTCATCCAAATCTTCCTCTTCCTCTTCCTGCTCCGGCTGATCTTCGGTAATCTCTAAAATAGGGTTGTTTTCTATTTCTTGTTCAATAAGCTCCAATAAATCCTGGGACGATAACTGGAGAATAGCAATAGCTTGTCGTAACTCTGGAGTTATTATTAACTTTTGAGTTTGTTCTATAGCTAATCCGTGCTCCATACGAATCATAGTTATCCCCCCACTAAAACTCTAAACCAATTCTAATCCATCTAGACAAGTTAATTCTGCCCCCTATTTATCAGCTGGTTAATAATTCTAAAACTTTTTCGAAATTTTTTAAAAAAGAAATGCTACTGGATAAAAATTTTTCCACTAGACAAAGTAAAAACTCTCTTTATATTATGAACTCTGTCTATATATTTCGGTTTATGACTTTGTTTTTCCTTCTTAAGAAACTAAACAAATTCCTCCATTTTATCCACCAACTCTGGCTTAACAAAAAATTAAAGACCCTAAAGCATCTACTCTAAGGTCTTTAATTTAAATTTTTCAACTTTGAGTTTTCATAATCAGTTGAATCTTCCCTTTATAAAAATTGCTTATTTCTTCCGCTAATTCGTAGGAACTGCTTTCACAAATAATTTTCACCAAGGGTTTTTCAGAATCGGGCATAATTAAAGCCCAGCCCTCAGGATGAGTAAATTTTACTCCCTCCAAGCTACCGGTACAATTATTTTCTTCGGTATCTTCAACTAGGGAGCGGATAATTCTCCCCTTTATTTCCCAAGGACATTCTAAAACATCCTTATGCAGGTAAAAAGAGGGAATAGCCGAGTTCAACTGAGATAATTTAAGTTGTTCCCGTTCTAAAAATCTTAAAATATTTAAAACTGCCTGCACACCATCAAATTCTAAAGCAAATTGTTTACTCCCTTGTTTAAGCATGTCCTCCATCATAACTTCCGGAGCAGACTTGGTCCGAATTACCCTGCCCTTATATTTTTCCGCCAGTTTTTCTAAAACTGAAGGTGCATCCACGGGAGCAACAATTGTCGCGTTTTTATCTTCTTTAAATAAAAGATAGGCCAATAAAACTTTAAGCTTATCCTCCTTAATAACATTACCCTTTTCATCATAAAGAATAAAGGTCTCTCCCTGCCTATCTAAGTAAATTCCTAAATCAGCATTTTTTTGCTGAACCACATCCTTAAGCTTAGAAAAATCTGTTTTTTCAACTTGACAACCCAACTCTTCTAATAACTGTTGAAAATAGGAACTCAGTTTGGAAGCAGGACAGGAATAGATAAGCTTAGCTGAAAGCTTTGTTTTTAACTGTTGGCGCAGATTAGAAAAATAGAGGCTATACATTCCCGGCAGGGGTAAAATTTCCTTGATCTTTCTAGGGTTAATAAAGCGGAAATCATCAATAGCAAGGATATTTTCTATCTTTTTCTCCTGGGCTTTGTTAATATTAGCCCCCTTTTCATTAAAGAAGGAAATCTGTAAAAGTTCTTCCTGCTCAGCAAAGGAAATATTAACACCAGCTTGGAGATTATTATGCCTAATGGCAAAGCGGGTTATAGGAGCTGTTACCTCTCCCAAATCATAAACCTGCTGTCCAACTAGCTGAAGACCACTGCTCAAAACCTGCTTAACTATTTTGGCAGCAGTTAAATCATCAGAACTCACTCCTATTTTCACTCCGGGATCTAACAATGAACCAAAAGCAAAACCCAAACGTAAAGCCAGTTCTAAAGAAATATCCAAATTAAACTCGCCCCTTACCCCCCGGTAGCTAAAGAGATTAGAGCTGGATTTTACTCCCCAAACCAAATTATTTTTAAAAACAGTACCCTCTTCTATGGTTTTATTGGGCCAGATTTTGGATCCTGGTTTGATAATGCATCTTTCTTTTACAATAGATTCATCCCCGATAATTGCGCCTTCATAAACAGCAGAATGAGCCTTAACCTGAGCATTGGAACACAGAACCGCCCCTCTCAGTTGGGCTCCCTTACCTACTGCCGCTCCGTTCCAAAGC
>DUMD01000071.1 GCA_012840065.1 Clostridia bacterium | reverse complement strand
CTTTGCGATGGGGCAAAAATCGGCTGTGCTTTAAAAGTTTCTACCTGTACTCAAGCTGCTGTCCAGTCGGCCATCTTTGCCGTCCGGGGAGTGGTAATTCCCCAGGGTCAGGGTATTTTAGGCAGGAATGCGGAAGAAAGCATTGTTAATTTAGGACGTCTATCCGGTGAAGGGACAGCAAATACGGATCAGGTTATTTTAGACCTAATCCTTAATAATCAGTCAGCCTAATTAGATAAAGGAGAAAATTTTATTTTAGCAGTAAGGAGGTTAGACTATGTTAGAACTTTTACTGAAAAGAAGGAGTATTCGTCGTTTTAAAGATACCAGTCTACCTGCTGATAAGATTGAGCAGTTGCTAAAGGCAGCTCTTCTTTCTCCTTCTTCCAGAAATATTTGCCCTTGGGAGTTTATTGTTGTTGACGATAAAGAGCTCTTAAAAAAATTGTCTCAAGCCAAGGAGCATAGTGCTTCCTTTTTAGCGGGAGCTCCCCTGGGAATTGTGGTGATTGCTGATCAAAACAAGAGCGATGTCTGGGTGGAGGATTGTTCGATTGTTTCTATTATTATTCAATTGATGGCCGAATCTTTAGGACTGGGTTCCTGTTGGATCCAGATTAGAAACCGGATGTACAGCTCTGCTAAAACAGCCGAAGAATACATAAGAGAGTTGCTGAATATCCCGGCAAATTATGGGGTAGAATCTATTATTGCTCTGGGCTACCCGGATGAGAAAAAAGAACCCCATCGGGAAGAAGATTTGCAGTTTAATAAAGTTTATTTAAATGGGTATAATTTCCCTTATAAATAGCATCTGCCTTGAGTAGATGCTATCTATTTTTGCTAACAGGAAGTTAAATTTAGGGGTGATTAGATGTTGGAATTAAACCTAGTAATGAGAGAAGTAAAGTCCTGGGTCCGGGAGGTAGGAGAAATTCAAAAAGAGAATTTCAGAAAGCGGGGTTTGGTAGTTACGACCAAATCAACGGCCGTGGATTTTGTAACTGAGATTGACCGTTTGTCAGAGAAATACATCCTAGAAAAAATTAGAAAAAATTACCCAAACCATGATATCCTGGCCGAGGAGTCGGGGGACCAGGAAATAGATTCAGATTATTTATGGGTAGTTGATCCTTTGGACGGTACAACCAATTATATGCAGGGGATACCGATTTTTGCCGTGTCTATTGCCCTTAAATATAAAAAGGAAACTGTATTGGGAGTTGTCTACCTGCCTATGTTGGATTTACTCTTTGAAGGGGTAAAGGACAAGGGAGCATATCTGAACGGAGAAAAAATTAGAGTGGCCGAAAAAGATAGGCTTGACCACTGTATCCTGGCCACCGGCTTTCCCTATGATCGGGCTATTAATAAGGATAATAATGCTAATTATTTTGCTCATTTTGTTCCCAGGGTAAGGGGTTTGAGAAGGATGGGATCGGCAGCTTATGATTTGGCTAATGTGGCTGCAGGAATTTTAGATGGTTATTGGGAAATAAATTTGGCACCTTGGGATGTGGCCGCAGGGATTCTTATTTTAGAGGAAGCCGGGGGGAAGGTTATTTATCTGACTGAAAAAAGGGGTGTTTCTCTGGTTGCAGGCAATCCAGTTATTTGCGAGAAGATTTTGGAACAGTTGAGGATTGTAGATGAGAGGGAGAATTGTAGATAATGGTGTAAAAGTTAGAGGGAGAATGGGGGAATATTAAAATGAAACCAATCAGAAGGTCAAAGCTGAGAATTGCTTTAGGGAAAACTTATTATACTTTTAAAACCTATCTTAACTGGTATTTGGGAAAGGAAAAATTTGCCCGCAGGTTTGAGCGAGATTTACTTCCCTGTCTTTGGTTTGAGCACCGAACTCCCCTTTTGAGAAAGTTGAAAGATGTAGATATGTGGTTGCAGCAGAACAAAATTACTAACCTCAAAATTGCAGTTAAGTGCCTTGACGGGGTAATTATTAATCCAGGGGAGACTTTTTCCTACTGGCGTTTAATCGGAAAACCGACCAGAAAAAAAGGTTATGTAGAAGGAATGGTTCTTTTTTATGGAAATTTCTTTCCGGGAGTAGGGGGCGGCTTGTGCCAATTATCCAATTTAATTTACTGGATGACCTTACATACTCCTTTGACGGTGGTAGAACGCTACCGGCATAGTTATGATGTTTTTCCCGATGCCAACAGAACCCAGCCTTTTGGAAGTGGAGCAACCTGTGTCTATAACTACAGGGATTTAAAAATTTACAACGGGACGAAACAGCCTTTTCAGCTTCATGTTTATTTAACAGAAGAGGATCTGGTAGGGGAATGGAGGAGTACCACCCCGCCAAGCTGTATCTATGAGGTTTACGAGAAAAAGCATTGGATTACTCAGGAATATTGGGGTGGTTATGTTCGGCATAATGTGATTAACAGAAAAATATATGATTTGGATTATCAGCTTATTAACGATGATTATATAACCGAAAACCATGCTATTATGATGTACCAGCCTTTTTTAGATGAAGGAAAAAAATAAGAGATAATAAATAAAAAAATCTCCCAGCGGGAGATTTTTTGTTTAAATTTGCAATTTTATTGGTTTTTGTAATTAAATTTTCTAATTTGCAGTAAATATAGGGGGAGGCGGAAAAAGTTCTAGATGATTGAGTGGAAAAAATGATTGTTTTTTACAAAAAAGAGTAATTGTGAGCTTGTAACTAAAAGTTGATCAATTGGAATTATTTGCTAATATAGGGAAATTTGGAATAAAAAACAGTTGTTAATTTCCAAATATTTACAGAAAATAAATTCCTATATCTATATATTTAAAATTAAAGCACGATAAAAGGGGTTTAAAAATTTTTTGTTTCCTAAATATTTGATGAATAAGTAAGCAAGTGGCGTGAAATACTGATTAGTAATGAAAGCCATTGTTCTTAAATACTGGAAAAGAGGCTAAAAGCTGTAATAATAAAAAAGCTTTACCATTAAAATAGAACTTTTTTAAAGCGATTGGGAACTATGAAGTATGCTGCTTATTTGGGCACCTGCGGCATACCGGAGTTAATGGTGCAACCTACCCAACCTTATGGTTGGGTTTTTATTTTTCAGAACAAATGATCTGGATGGGATTTTTTGTGATTTTTATTCTTTCCATTGGAGTGAGAAGCAATTGAATTAAGACAAACTGGGGGGGTTAAATGGTTAAAAAATTTTTGAAATGGATCAGCAATGTTTTATTAGCTTTTTTCATTCTTGTAATTGTTTTTACCGGCATTTCCATGTTTCAGACAAAGAGAGATCCAAACCGGATTGTATCTATCTTAGGTTATAAACCTTTAACTGTTCTTTCCGGCAGCATGAGTCCTTTGCTGGAGCCGGGAGATATGGTTGTGGTTACGGAAATTGATCCGACCAAGGTAAAAGAGGGAGATGTAATAACTTACCGCATTGATCAATCTACCCTTGTTACCCACAGGGTAATAGAGGTTATTAAAGAAGAAAACAGCTTGATGTTTAGGACTAGGGGGGATGCCAATAATACCGAGGACCAGGAATTGGTTGAAGCAAGTCAGCTGGTGGGGAAAATGAGTTTTAAAATCCCCTACGGGGGCTATGTGACTAATTTTATCCGCAGTCCTAAAGGTTTTATTCTTTTCATCCTCCTTCCGGCTGTTCTCCTAATTATCGGGGAAATGAGGAGTATCCTTGTTTCTCAGTTAATGGAAGAACAGAAGAAAGAGGAGGGGAAGAATAAAAATATGAAAATTTGACTAAAATTTAGCATTGGACCAAGCCTTGTGATGTGCTAGCAAGTAAGAAAGTCTATCTAAGGGGGTGATAATGGTTGAGGGGAGGATAAAAAAAAGGGATATCTTTTAAGCTAAGATATCCCTAAGAGAAAAAAACAATTCACCTATTATTAGTATACCACAGAAAAGAGGATTAAACAAAGAGATTAATGACTATAAGGAGGAATTGAGCATGAATAAAAAGATGCTTATTAGTTTAATGTTAATTGGTGTTTTGACTTTTGCGATTGGCATGGGGACCTTTGCTTACTTTACCAGCGAAGCCGTCAGTGAAGATAATGTGTTTACAGCCGGAACTTTGGAAATTGAGGGCCCTGGTGAAAACTTTGCAGGCGGTATGTATGAAGTTGAAAATATCTATCCCGGTTGGGAAGACCAAGTAGATGTTACCGTTAAAAATATCGGTACCCTTCCTTTCAAATACCGGATGAAACTCGACGCTTTTGAAGGCGGTCTTACCAGCGGTGCTAATCCGTTGCAAATTAAAGTTAATGACGGTCAATGGATGAATATTGGAGATTTCGACAGTGTAGTATTAAATGATGGTGCTAATGGTGGTATCGCACCTGGTGAAGAAGATACATTTACCGTTTATTTCCGTTTCCCTGCTGCTGCTGGTAACGAATATCAAGGTGCATCTGCTAGTCTTGATTTCAGCTTTGATGCAACTCAAATTAATAATCCAGGCTGGGATGAAGCAGGTAACTTATAATAAATAAAATAATTTAATGCTTAACTAAATTTGGTGGAGAAAGAAGGGATAGCTAGTGAAAAGAAGATTGATTATAAGCATGGTGGCGGTGGCCCTGATATGTTCCCTAGCCGGGGCCGGAACGCTGGCTTATTTTAGAAGCGTAGCTACTAGCTCCAGTAATACCTTTGTTGCTGGTACCTTGCTGTTGGGGGGAGTAGACGAATATGGAAACGATATGATTGAAAAGTTTGCTTCTCTCAAAGGCATCGGTAATATTAAACCCGGTGAACCAAGAGATGTAGGAACAACCCAATTGAAAAACGTTGGTACTCTGCCTCTAAAATTATATCGGATTACCGCTTTTAATTTCCAAGGAGATTTGGATTTTAAGGATGAGCAGGGAAGAAGCCTTGATGATGTAATGAACTTGATTATAAAAATCGGTGACGAACAGGTATACGAAGGTAAATTCAGCGAGCTGGTTGAAGAAAACGGCGGCTTCTTTGACCCCATCGTGAATATGCTTCCACAAGAAAAAAGAGACATGACCCTCTCTATTTTGATGGATGCTACGGCAGGAAATGAATTCCAAGGGAAAACCTTCAGCTGTGACCTTAAGGTATGGGCAACCCAGAATGAGGTTCCGGAAAACGGCGAACCTCTAGGTACAGTAGTAGATCTGGGATCATCAAATGTTGGAGATGGAGTAATAGTTGATTCTTGGTTTTCAGTAAAAGGGTACAATGATGCAACTTATGCAAATTTTGACTACGATTGGCATCCAGATGACCTCATTTTTGAAAGATATGTATTGAAAATTAAACATGAAAAAGGAAGTCCGGATAACATTATCGATGCTCATCAACTTGTTATTATCTTCCCAATTTCTAGGCAAATTGAAGTAGAAGGTGACGGTCCGCTTAATGAAAGCCATGTAACAGTAGATTGGAGTGAAGATATCGTAAAAATTGCAAAAGCTCCTCTGCTTGCAGCAGGCTGGGATGGTTTCGAGGTTGCATTTGAAGGAAGTAGAAGTTTAACAGCACCTTTACAGCGGATATTCGTTAACGGTTCCTACTACCAATACTGGTCTTTGCTTGATACTACAGGTTATTAATTAGCTAGTTTGAGGCCACAACCGGGTTGACCCGGTTGTGGCCAATATCATCAAAGCAAAACTAAACCCTCTATAGCTTTTAGAAAGGAATGGATTCCATCTATTCTTTTCTAAAATCTATAGAGAAAGGAGGGAGGAAAAATATTGCAAAAAATTGGGGTAAAAAAATTTATTCCTATCATTATCTTCAGTTTAGTCATCAGCATTTTGAGTTTTCCCCGTTTTGCCTATGCCGGGGGCCATCAGGAGCTGTATATCCACGGGGAGCATTCCCGGGGGGGACCGATTTTTCATGGAAGCGGCAGTTTTGGCTGTTTGTGGG
>DUMD01000070.1 GCA_012840065.1 Clostridia bacterium | reverse complement strand
TTGGGTGGAATTTTCTGAAATTAAAAAGTTTAAAGAATTTTTGTTGGAAGTGATTGCTAATAACAAAAGGGGTAAGAAAGGAGAGTCATTTGGCCGGGCTTTTTTGTTTAAAATTGGAAAATCTACTTTAGGATTTAAAAGAATTCTCCAGGATTCTCTTCGAGGTAGAGTAGATAATATCCGCTTTTGGCGGTTAGCTTATTATTTACGTGATATAGGCCGTAAGGATTCGGAAAAGCTAATTAACAAATATAAGGAAATAGTTCTTAACAATCTTTTAGGGAAGTCCAGAGATAGTCAGATTAAGAATATCATGGTTGTCCCTGCTGCTGTTAAATGGGCGCAGATGGAGACTAGGAGAGTAAGGGGGAGAGAGGATGAAAGGCAAGATTAAAAATATTAATTCAGAAAAAAATTTTGGTTTTATCCTGAGTGAAAATGGAGAAGAACTATATTTTAATGATCAGAGCTTGGCTAGAGGCTTTACCCTCTCAGCTTTTGCTCCAAATCTGGAAGTGGAATTTGAAGTGGATGAACGGGGTGGTAGCCGTGCAAAAGGTGCTACCCGGCGGACTGCCAGAAATGTTCGTCCAAGCATTAGTTCAAAGGATATTGAAGAAATTTCTTTTTTCAAAGAACATGTTTTAGATTTAAGTGAAAAAAAAGAATACTATGATACTTTCTGTGATTATGCAGAAAAATATGCAGAACGGTTGAAAAGTGGAAAAGTTACTACTTCAATGATTAGAAAAATTTATGCCCGGATATTAAATGCCCGTACAGTAACAGATGTTAAGTTGTTAAGACCTCACTTTGCGTATACTTCTGGAAGAAATGAGAAAAATCGTATTTTAAGAGAGTTTATGGATTTACTTGATTATCTTGCAAAGAAAATAGATTCGGATAACGAGCAGCACTTAAATAATTTTAAGCAGTTTATGGAAGCCATTGTCGCTTATAGAAAATATGTTGGTGAAGATAAATAGGAGGGAAGGATAATGAGATTGATGGGTAAGCTTTTTATTAACAGCAAAATCAAAGCTTTAACCGGATTGCATATAGGTGGTTCTACAACTGATGCAGCGATTGGAGATATTGATAATTCTGTTATTAAAACCAGCGAAGGGGTTCCTTATATCCCAGGTTCTTCTTTGAAAGGTAAAGTACGTAGTTTATTGGAGAAAAAGGAGGATAAAAATCTTTGCGATTGTGGGAAGAAAACATGTAAAATTTGTGTAATTTTTGGCACCGGAGCTAATAAAAGAACAGAAGAAGCCGGTCCTACCCGTTTGATAGTGCGGGATTGTCATTTATCTGAAGAAACAAGACGAAAAATGGAAAACCGGGAGGGAGAATTTAAAGACCTGGAGTTAATTTATACAGAGGGAAAGTGGGAGAATACCATTGATAGATTAACGTCAAGAGCAGACAATCCGCGGCAAACAGAAAGGGTGCCCCAGGGGGCAGAGTTTGATTGCCAAATGGTTTTTAACCTGATGGAGATGCAGGATATCGAGAGATTTTATTACTTAATTTTAGGTCTTGAGTTATTAGAGGATGATTATTTAGGTGGAAGTGGTTCTAGAGGGTATGGACGTATTGAATTTAAGGATTTGCAAATTGCGGTCAAGACCATAACCGATTATGAGGGGACAAATGAAGCAGAAGTTCTTTATGAGGGAAGTTTAAAAGATTTCATCAAAAGCAAGGAGCAATTTAAACAGAAACTTTTAGAAAAGTTGGGAGCTGAGTAACCCATGAAAGTTTTTAAATTTTATCCGGATAATAGAGCAAAATTTCATTTTGGGGACAGTAGTGGAAAGTTAAAAGACATCATTTCTTCAGATCAGCTTTTTTCTGCCCTTTATAATTGTGCTGTTTTGCTTTACGATCCTAAGGAAGTGGAAAAGATTTTGGCTGAAACTTCGCACAAAATATTATTTTCTTCTCTTTACTATGGAATCAGGTTTTTTAATTGTGATAATGGGCAGAGTCAAGAAATATTTTTTTTACCGCGACCCCTGGCACCTATTCAGCCGAAAGACAAGCCAACAAATTTACTAAACCATAAGATTGTAAAAAAAATTAAATATGTGTCTCTGGGGGCTTTTAGACTTTTGCAAGGAGCATGGCAGGATGAAGAAAAATATTTTAATTTTGACCTTTTGGATTTAAAGATTTTAGGAGGAAATTTTGCTTGTACTGCAGAGGAAGTTGAAGGTTTAGAGCTTGATAATGACAGCTTTGAAAAAATTAAGCTTTTTGCAGTGAATTCAACACCTAGGGTAGTGATTTCCAGATTAAACGACGAAGCAGAAAATTTTTATTACCAGGAAGAGATAGAAGTAACTTATCAGCGGATAGGAAGCTATCTCATTTCGCCTTTTATGTATTTTATTTGCCAGGGCGATTTGGACCGTCGGTTGACTGCTATAGTAAGATTGGTAGCTGATGAAGGACTTGGAGGAAAGCGCAGCCAAGGTTTTGGCTTTTTAGGAAGAGTTGTTGAGGAAGAATGGCCTGATGATTTGTTTTTAACTAAAGGACAGTATTATGTTAGTCTTTCCAGTGTTTTTCCAAATTTGGACGAGGTTAACAATTTGCTTTATTACGAATTGGTTGAAAGAAGTGGGTATATCTATTCACAATATGGAAGATCTTTAAGAAAAAAACAGGTAAGGATGTTAAAAGAGGGAAGTGTTTTTTCTGGGAAAATTTCCGGTCAGATAGTTGATATTAGCCCTGAGGCCTTTAACGAACATAAAATTTATTTGAACGGAAAAGCTTTTCTTATTCCCGTTGGGGAGGTATGAGTAATGACTATGAAGCTTAAATTGGAAACCTTAACGGCGGTTAACGTTGGAAACGGAGAAATTGCATCCCAGTTTTCGGATTATGTGTATGATGGTGGCTTTGTATATTATTTAAACCACGATTTACTCCTTAGAGAGCTGGGGGAAAAACCAAAAAGCGAGGAAATAATAGAGGAGTTTGTAAAGGTTGTTCAAAGTCAGGCTAAAGGTAGTTCTGGGAATAGGATGAGATTAAAAGACTTTTTAGAAAAAAACGGATTAGATTATAGAAAATATGCTTTGAGAAAAATTCCGGCTAGGGAAAGAATAACGGAACAGATTCAGCTTCATATTAAATCAGGCAGTCAGCCTTATATTCCCGGGAGTAGCCTAAAAGGGGCAATTCGTACAGCTTTGATCAGTTTTTTTCTAGATTCTTCTGAAGAAGGTCTGAAGAATAAAAGAAAATATATTGGGCAAGACCTTTTTGGAGAATTCGGCGAAGACGTGCTAAAATGTTTGCTTGTTTCCGATACTTTGCCTTTTGAAGAAGAAGACCTGGAAGTCGTTGTTTTTAAGAGATTGAATTTAAAGAGCAAGAAATCGGATATTCCTGTTGTTAAAGAAGTTATTCGGCGAGGCAGTGTTACCACCTTTACCATCAAGACAAAAGCAAAGGAAAATCAGGTTAAAGAGGAATTTGCCTTTCTCCAGGCCGGAAAAGAAGATTCATTGTTTGAGATTATTAATAAATATAGTCGAAAAAACATTGAAATAGAGTTGGAACTGCTGTCTAGGTTCAGGGGAGAAGAAACAAAAGAAATTGAGGATTTTTATACTACCTTATTACAAAGGGTGGAGAATGCCGATCATGCTAAGGAAGCTTATCTGAGAATAGGTTCCGGTAAGACATTTTTTGATAATACTATTGGTCAAAAATTATCTAAACAGTTTATTGCTGATTTAGTGCGGAAGAATTTTAGAAAAGCAGATCCTAACTTTTTCCCTAAAACCTGGAGTGTAATAAGAGAAAATCTTTCCACGGAAGTACCAGGGTGGGTAAGAATAGCAAAGGAAGATTATGCTTAGGGGGGGTGTCTTGGCGGCATGGCTAAAATTTTGATTTCCTCATTAGGCACAGGAAAATTGAAAGATGACAATACTTCAAAAAGGGAATATTCGAGGACCGTATATAGGTTTGAAGATGTAGGTAAAGAATATAAAACTCCCTTTATTGCTGCGGCATTAAGTGAGCACCTACAAGTGGATAAGCTGTATTTGGTTGGAACTTCAAAATCAATGTGGGAAACGGTTTATGGTTATTTTTCTGATGAAAGCGGCCAGCCTGTAGATGAAACTTATTGGTTTGAATTGGTGGAAAAGGTGGAATTTTTTAAAAATGGAAATAAAAAGATGGATGAAGATTATTTAGAACCGGTAAATAAGGCGATTGATGGTTATTTAAGGTATTTAAGAAGCTCTGCTTCCGGTGGCTCCCATTGCTATATCATTGACTACGGTTTAAACGAAGCAGAACTTTGGAATAATTTTGATGTTATTATGCGTATAGGAGAAAATTTAAAAAAGGATGATGAAATCTATCTTGATATCACCCATGCTTTTCGTTCTATTCCCTTTTTCGTTTATCTGATGCTGGATTTAATTGGCATTTTAAAATTTAAGAATGATTTTAAACTAAGTGGTTTATATTATGGAATGTTAGATGTCATTGAAGAAATGGGTCATGCTCCGGTTGTAGATTTAAGTTCCTTATATCATATTACTTTATGGACTCGGGGAGCCTATAATTTTATAAACTATGGAAATGGATATTTGCTTGCTGATTTAATTAAGGACACCAGAATATCTGAGAATATAAAAAATATTTCTGATATAGTTAATATTAATTATATTGACGACTTTAAGAAAGAGATTGATCGTCTAACTTTTTTATTGGAAGATATTAACTTATCCGAACCGGTAATTAAATATATGCAGCCATATTTAATGTCTTTTACGGACCGATTTAAAGGAATTAGTTCCGGGGGGCAGCTCCAATTTGCCCTTGCCAAGTGGTATTTTGACAATAAACGTTTTGTTCAGGGTTATATTTGTCTGGCAGAATCCATTATTACCAGAATTTTGGAGATCTATGGTAAAGTCAGCTGGGATAAGGGTAACAGGGAAAAAATTAAAGGTTTAATATATAATAAGCTGAGATTTGATAGCAGACCGGAGTATAATCAGATCTATGAAAAATATGAAGCAATTAGCGAGACGCGTAATCTAATAGCCCATGCCGGTTTCATTGGACAGAAACCGCAGAAGGGTGGGAAAAAGTCGTCTAATAAAATTGAACAAAAATCATATAAAGAAGATATAATTAAAGCCAATTCTTATTTAAATGATGTGGAAAAATTAGTATTTAAAAATAGAGCTTTAGAGAAATTACCGGATGAATTTTCCTTTGATTTACTCATATAAAAATAGAAGGTGATTTTATTTGGCAGCATTATATTTGCTTTTTTCCCATGATTTGACCGAGCAGCAAAAAAAAGAAGCTTATGAGAAATTGGAGGTAGTTAAAATCCACTACTTACCCGATAATTTAAAGCTTTTATGGTCCCAAATTCCTCCGGAAGCTTCAGTCATAGCTGAATATATCCGGCCTATTAAAAACTGGCTTGAGGAGAGGGTAAAAGAAGGGGACTATATCGTAATTCAGGGTGATTTTGGGGCAACTTATCAAATGGTAAAATGGGCTTTTTCTAAAGGCTTGAAGCCAATATATGCAACCACTAAACGACAAGTTGTGGAGAGTCGTAATAAAGAAGAAGTTATTATTAAAAGGGTATTTCAGCACGTAAGATTTAGACTTTACGAAGAAGATTAGTATTGATGAAATCATGTTACTGGAATTTTTTCTTACATAATATATTTACAGTTATTCAAACTTCGAATAACTGTTCTTTTTTTTACTTGCCAATAATGATATAATAAATGAAAGTTTATTATAATTTTAAAAATTATCCCTTATTTACATTAAGATGGAAATAAGGGGGAAGATAAAAGTTATAGTCAGAGATTTAAAAATTTTCAGACAAGATTGGGGAAAGGGGTAAGGCGGATGAAATATAAGGTTTTAGGCAGTACAGGCTTAGAGGTTTCTGTGGTTGGTTTTGGAGGAATACCCATTCAAAGAACCAGCGCTGAGGAAGCAAAAAAAGTTATTTTGAAAGCAGAAGAATTGGGGATTAATTTTATTGATACTGCCAGGGCTTATACTGTTTCTGAAGAATATATCGGACAAGCTTTGGCTGGAAGAAGAGATAAGTGGATTTTTGCTTCCAAGAGTATGGCTAGGCGGAAAGAGGCTATGGCTAGGGATGTTGATACGAGTTTAAAAAACTTGCAAACAGATTACATTGATCTCTATCAAATTCATAATGTAGCAACCGAAAGAGATTGGAATAGAGTTATGGGGGAAGAGGGAGCCTATGCTGCTTTATTGGAAGCGAAAGAGGCAGGAAAGATTGGACATATTGGTTTTACAACCCACAGTAAAGAAATTTTAAAGCTTGCTTTAGAATCAGGAAAATTTGAAACAGTCATGTTCCCCTATAATATTGTAGAATCCCAGGGGGAGGATCTGTTTAAAAGAGCAAAGGAATTAAACATAGGTGTAATTGCTATGAAACCTATGGCAGGCGGTGCAATCGAAGATGGGACTTTAGCTTTAAAATATATTTTACAAAATGAAGCGGTTACTACTGCTATTCCAGGAATGGCAGATGTAAAAGAAGTAGAAGAAAATGTTAAAGCGGCTAATGAGTTCAGTCCGTTAATGGAAGGGGAAAAACAAAAAATAGAGGAAATAGCTAAAAGTTTAGGTAATTCTTTCTGCAGAAGATGCGGTTATTGTGGTCCCTGTCCGCAGGGAATAGATATCCCCAGTATGTTTTTATTCAGCGCTTATAAAGAAAGATATGATTTGGCCGATTGGAGTGAAGACCGTTATTATGCTATGAAAGCCAGGGCAAAGGATTGTATAGAGTGCGGAGCTTGCGAAGAAAGATGCCCATACCATCTTCCTATAAGAGAAATGCTTAAAGAGGTAAGAAGAGTATTTAATGAGTAGTTAAGTTAAGAATAGGATGATTCCAAAAATAATCATTCCTGTTAAAGCTTGTTAATTTAAGTTTAGAGGTAAAAAACTAGGAATTTTACCGGTGGATGTACAATAAGCCAGGGGTTATGATTCCATATGGAATCATAACCCCTGGCTTATTTTCTTATAGGAAGTTAAAGGACGAAAATAGTAAAAACCTGTTAAAAATAGATAATATCCGTATTGGGCAAATGCCGTTAATTTCTAGAAATTTGATTCCATTATTAATCAAGTATTTGAACACTTTTGTACTTAACCCTATGGTTTATGAGGATTTTGGTTTTTGGCATGAAATTTGCTACAAATACAAAACAGTAATACTACTGGCCGAATTGGGAAAGTGAGCCGGTAGTGAAGGAGAGTAAAATGGGAGGTTAAAGAAAATGGCTTTGATGACAGGTGCCCAATACGAGGAGAGCCTGCGAAAAAAGAATTTTAAGGTTTATTTTATGGGAGAAGAAGTAAAAAACACGGTGGATCATCCGGTATTTCGTCCTTCCATGAATGCAGTCAAAAGAACTTACGAACTGGCCCAGGATCCACAATATGAAGATCTTATGACTGCAATTTCTAATTTAAGCGGAGAAAAAATCAATCGGTTTACCCATATTCACCAAAGCACTGAAGATTTGGTAAAGAAGGTAAAAATGCTGAGATTGATGGGGAGGGAGACTGCTTCCTGTTTCCAGCGTTGCGCCGGACTTGATGCTGTTAATGCGGTTT
>DUMD01000069.1 GCA_012840065.1 Clostridia bacterium | reverse complement strand
CGGAGATGTTGGCTGACCTAGAGTATAAAGAAACAGTTTTAATTAAAAAACTACCGAAAGGCAATTATGTTGTAAACGGTTTAATCCGCCAGGAATATGCTAAGTTAGATATTCAAAAAATATATGAAGAAAATCTATCTTTACAAATTATTCGTATGCCTCGTCAGGTTAGTCCTGATCGTGTATTTGAACACGCAGAATATTTGTTTGAAATGAATGGTCGACCAGTGCCGGTAGAAACAGCGGAGGCCTTTGGAGGAGGGGGAAAGGCATGGCTTTTTCTTTAGAAAAAAAACCCCTTCTTTCCCATCCCCATTTGCAATTAAGAGTTCATCTGGAACAGGTAACTAGAGCCGTACAAATTATCAACTCAGTTCATTGTGATGTTTTTAATGATGCAGAAATGGAAGAAATTTTATATTTAGCAGCTCTATTTCATGATATTGGTAAAAGTACAGAACCTTTTCAAAAATATATTAGAAATCCTTTTGGATACCAAGGGGATCAAAAATTAAAACAACACTCTTTATTGTCGATGGTTATTTTCATGGCTATTGCAAAGGAAAAAAAATTATCTCCTTCTGCATCTCTACTTATTTCTGCGGTTATTCGCGGTCATCATAGTCGGTTACCCTTGTTAATAAGGGATGAGTTAGGAGCTGTGGTAGCTGAGAATCATCTTCTTGATTGGACTAGAGGTGACCTTATTAGACTTTTGGAACATCAGTTATCTTTGCTATATTCGGAGGAACTTGTCCGGGATTTAGGTTGGAACGATAGTATCAAGGCAGCCATTGCTAATTTACAAAAACAGGGCCGTAGGGGATTAAGTAAACTTAATGATTATTTTTACGATTTAATTACATATTATCTTTTTTCTTTATCGGAAGAAGAAGCTATTGTTTTTCGTTTAAAAACCCAATATACTTACTCTCTTATTCTGGAAGCTGATAAAATTTTTCTAGCTTTAAAGGAACCGGAAAAATATTTAGACAGTCCTACAAAAAATTGGGATCCTGCATGGGTGGATCAGTATTTAAGTCAGTTCAAATCTAATAAGACTAATGAGATCCGTAACAATGTACGGCAACAGGTTTTAGATGTATTAGAAGGTGTAAAAGAAGAGAGGATTTTTAGTTTAACTGCTCCAACAGGGGTGGGTAAAACATTATTGGCAGCAAGTTGGGCATTAAAAATGCGACAAAAAGTTTTAAAATGGCAAAAAAAAGCACCAAAGATTATTGTAGTGTTGCCTTTTTTGTCTGTTATTGAACAAACTGCTCAGGAATATGCAAAGATTTTGGAAACAGGTGGGGAAAAGGTAACAGGTGCTTGGATGATTCAAAGCCATTCTTTAGCAGAACGTTGTTATGGTGAAGACAGCTACGAACAAGGGGAGGAAACATTTTATTTGGATACTTGGAAATCAGAATTGATTATTACCACTTATGACCAGTTATTGTTAAGTTTAACAGCTCCTGAATCCCGTTATCAAATGCGGTTTCATAATTTATGTAACGCTATTATTGTCTTAGATGAAGTGCAATCTTTGCCTTGTCGTTTGTGGTATCCTTTGGATAGATTGTTCAGTATCTTGGCTGAAAAGGGGAATAGCTATTTTTTACTTATGTCTGCTACATTACCTCCTTTTATTAAAGATGCTCAACCATTGCTGCCTAGTTATCAAAAGGTCTTTCAGCAGTTTGGTAGATATCGTTTTTCATTTCAACTGGAGCCCTGTTCACTAGAGGATTTCTGTGTTTATCTTCAAAATAAAAGGAATGATTGGTTAAAAGCAGGTCGCCGTATACTAATTACTTTAAATACTCGGAATTCGGCTAAAAAAGTCCGTGATAGTTTGGCTTTAGAGTGGCCAGAGGAATATAGAGAAATTCCGTTATTCTTTTTAAGTGCTGATGTGACTCCGAAAGATCGGCTTTTAATTATCGAAAAAATAAAAGAAGGTAATCCTTGTCTTGTTGTTTCTACTCAGTGTATAGAAGCTGGAGTAGACATGGATATGCAGGAAGTTTACAGAGATTTTGCACCTTTGGATAGTTTGATCCAAATTGCAGGTCGGTGTAATCGTAATTGGAATCCAGCGCGAGGAAATGTAAATATAGTTAATTTATTGGATGAAAGAGGTAATTCTTTTGCTAAGATGGTTTATGATGAAATTCATTTAGCTGAAACTTATAGATTGCTTGAGGGAATAGATTCTTTACAGGAAGAAGAAATTCTACCTTTGGCAGAACAATTCTTTGCCGCTTTAGCTGAAAAGAAAAATACGGGAAAAGAGTGGTTGTCTGATTTTGCCTATTGGCAGGATTGTGAGACAGTAAGGGAAATATTGAGGGGTAAGAACATAGAAGAACATCAATTTTTGGTTTTAAAACAAGATCCTGAATTGTTGGAAGCTATGGAAGAAGCTGATTCTTTAGAGGATCGATGGGCAAGGAGAGAAGCTTGGCGAAAATTGGCCGGTCGAATAGCTCAGATTACTGTTCGTATCCGT
>DUMD01000068.1 GCA_012840065.1 Clostridia bacterium | reverse complement strand
TTTGCCTCCCTATTTTTCAATTCTCTTTCCTTACCCTTCTACAATTTTAGTTAGAATAGTGTTTGCCCTCCCGGCTTTTATCGCCAATAACCCCTAAATGTCTTGCTCCTAAAAAAATTGCCAGGACAACTACCAGCAGTAAAATTGTTTCCAGAATGAAATTATTCAAATTGGAAAGAATAATAGCAGTAAGACCTAAAACCGAACTAATACCATACATAACTAAAACCGCTTTTTTTTGACTCATTCCCATATCTAGCAGTCGATGGTGAAGATGGCCTTTATCTGCTTTATAAATAGGAGTACCATTACGATATCTGCGGATAATGGCACAGGTCGTATCTATAATCGGCAAGCCCAGGGCTAAAATCGGAACCCCCAAGGCAATGGTGGTTGCACTTTTCAAAGTGCCGGTTACTGCTATGGCAGAAAGAACAAAACCTAGAAACATACTGCCAGTATCCCCCATAAAAATTTTAGCCGGATTAAAATTGTAGGGCAGAAAACCAATGCAGGCACCGGCCACAGCCGCAGTAAGAAAAATCGTCGAAGCTTGTCCAAAACGAAAAGCGACCATCAGCAGAGTAACGGAAGCAATAGTGGAAACCCCTGCAGCCAAACCATCTAATCCATCTATCAGATTAACCGTATTAGTCACCCCTACAATCCAAAACACTGTCACTGGGATACTCAATTTGTTCAAATAAAAGATACCGTTAATAGGATTAGTTATCCATTCAATCCGCACACCATATCCAACCAAAACAAAGGCAGCTGCAATCTGGCCTAAAAGTTTTGTCTTAGCTGACAATTGTTTTAAATCATCTATGACCCCTAGAAGTACGATTAAACTGCTGCCAACCAAAATACCCTTAATTTCCTCCTCCATGGGCAGGGCATAAAAAACAGCTGCTAAAAAAGCCAGATAAATAGCTAACCCTCCCAGACGAGGCGTTGGTTTTTGGTGCACTTTTCTTTTATCCGGTTTATCTAATGCTCCAACCCCATAAGCCAATTTTATAACCAGTGGGGTTAGAAGATAAGCTATAACCACAGCTATAATAAATGTCCATAAATAGGGAAACATTACCTGTTCTCTCCCTCCAGCACAAGCCAATTTCCACTCCAAATAACTTATTAAAAGTTTAACACATTAAAGAAACTAATGCAATTTTATCATTTTACCAGTTAAATTAGGTATTTTTTGCTTTTCAATTTCTCAATATGTTCTTTTAGAGCATTCTCTAAATTTACCCCATATTGCTCTTCTAAAACATACATCATGGTTACAGCAGTTTGAGCCACATCTAATAATTCTTTAGTAATTAAGGAAAGAACCTCATCGGGAGCAAGCTTTGTCGGTTCCCCGTTCAATCCTCTAAACTTACCAATGGCTTGAGCCAATTCCCCAGCCTCTTCCAGAATCTTTAAAGTGGTTGACTCTAGGGTAGGCTGCAAATTATTTAGTTTGGGTAGAGAAATCAATTTCTGCTCCATCCTTTTCCTCTTCCCCCCATTGCACAAGGGTTATCCCGGCTTCCTCAAGCATATCCAGGGACATTTTATCCGGGTATGCCCCTTTATAGATTATTCTCTTTACACCCACATTTATGAGCATTTTAGCACATAAAATACAAGGCTGGCAGGTAGAATATAAATCTGCCCCCTGAACGCTGACTCCATACAAAGCAGCCTGGATAATTGCATTTTGTTCTGCATGAAGTCCCCTACACAGCTCATGCCGCTCCCCCGAAGGAATATTTTCAGCCATACGCAAACAGCCTAATTCACTGCAGTGGCTTATTTTAGACGGAGCCCCATTATAACCGGTGGCCAAAATTCTGTTATCCTTAACTAAAACAGCGCCTACCTGCCTTCTCAGGCAGGTAGAGCGTTTAGAAACCACCTGTGCTATTTCCATAAAATATTCATCCCAGGACACCCTCATGGGTTTCTCCTCCTTAAATAGTGCCGAACAACCTATCTCCCGCATCTCCAAGACCGGGTACAATATAGGCTTTTTCGTTCAAACATTGATCAACTGCCGCTGTATAGATCGGGATATCCGGGTGAGCTTTATGCACAACTTCAATCCCCTCCGGGGCAGCTATTAAACACATAACTTTAATTTGTTTTGCCCCGTTCTTTTTCAAAAGGTCGATTGTTGCCACCATTGATCCGCCGGTAGCCAACATGGGATCCAAAACAATCAATTCCCGCTCAGCTAAATCAGTAGGTAGTTTGTAATAGTATTCAACAGGAGCCAGGGTTTTGGGGTCCCGATACAAACCAACATGTCCAACTTTAGCTGCCGGAAGCAGTTTTAAAACTCCTTCTACCATCCCCAGTCCTGCCCTCAAAATGGGGATTACTCCTATCTTTTTCCCCGCCAGCACCATGGATCTGGTCTTACAAATGGGAGTTTCCACCTCAATATCGGTTAAGGGTAAATCCCTGGTCACTTCGTAAGCCATCAGCATAGAAATTTCCGTTAATAACTCCCGGAAGTCTTTAGAACCGGTTTCTTTATCCCTCAGATAGGTCAACTTATGCTGGATCAGAGGGTGATCCATAACAAATACTTTCTCCATTTCTGGCCTCCTTCACAATAATTCTGGCAAACTTTCAACAGCTCAATCCTTATTGTACAGCGGTACTTTGCTTACTAATTTGGCTACTTCTGCCCGAACCTCAGCCAGGATTTTCTCATCATTTTTAGAGTTAACAGCAGTTCCAATCAGTTGGCCAATCTTGATCATATCTTCTTCCTTCATTCCCCTGGTAGTCAAAGCCGGAGTACCAACCCTAATTCCACTAGTCACCATAGGGCTTGCCGGGTCAAAAGGAATAGCATTTTTATTTACCGTAATATTAACATCATCTAAAATCTTTTCCGCGTCCCTACCGCTTACTCCTGTTCCCCTCAGGTCCACAAGGATCAAATGGTTATCCGTGCCACCGGAAACAATTCTAAATCCATCCTGTTCTGCCAGGGATTGGGCCAGAGCCCGGGCATTAGCCAGCACCTGTTCCTGGTATTGTTTGAATTCAGGTTGCAATGCCTCCCACAGGGCCACAGCCTTAGCCGCAATTACATGCATCAGAGGTCCGCCTTGAATACCAGGGAAAATAGCTTTATCAATCTTAGGACCAAATTCTTTAGTGCACATAATCATTCCGCCCCGGGGCCCCCGCAGGGTCTTATGGGTAGTAGTAGTCACAAAATGGGCATAGGGTACAGGGTTAGGATGAAGGCCAGCAGCAACTAAACCGGCTATATGAGCCATATCAACCATCAAATAAGCCCCAACCTCATCAGCAATTTCTCTAAATAAATCAAATCTTAAAATCCGGGGATAAGCACTGGCTCCAGCCACAATTAGTTTAGGCCGGTGTTGTCTTGCCAGTTTTCTAACCTCATCATAATCAATTCTCTCTGTTTCCCGGTCTACTTCATAGCCGACAAATTTATAATAACGACCGGAAAAATTAACCGGGCTGCCATGGGTAAGATGTCCGCCGTGGGCAAGGTTCATGCCTAAAACCGTATCACCCGGTTCCAAACAAGCATAATATACTCCCATGTTAGCCTGGGCACCGGAATGGGGTTGAACGTTAACGTGTTCTGCTCCAAAGAGTTTTTTAGCCCTTTCAATAGCCAAACTTTCTGCCACATCCACCCATTCGCAGCCCCCATAATATCTCTTTCCGGGATAACCTTCCGCATATTTATTAGTCAAAACCGATCCTTGAGCTTCCCTAACTGCATCACTGACAAAATTTTCAGAGGCTATTAATTCCAATTTGTTTTCCTGACGGAGTTTTTCCTGTTTAATAGCTTCAAAAATTTCCGGATCAACCAATTCTAAACTTCTCTTCATCTTTCCACCCTCCTATATTGCGCCCGGGCCCCTCCTATTAATTTGGGCCGGGTTTTCGCTAAAACTAGGGGAGCAGCTCCCAGCCTGTCCAACCCTTCAATCCGCACCGGGACAGCTACGGGCCGCAAATGCATCCCAATCAAAGTATGCCCTATATCTATCCCGGCATGTGCAGAAATCTCTTCCACCAACACAGGATTATCCAATTTATTCATGGCCTGGGAAGCTAAAGCACCTCCCGCCTCTGGAACGGGAAAAGCCTCAACTCTGGTTAAACCATATCTTTCAGCAACCCGTTCTTCCACAACTAAAGCCCGATTAAGATGTTCACAGCATTGAACAGCAATATCAACTCCTTTTTCCCGAACCGCTCTGAGCAGACCATTGATAATTGCTTCTGCCACTTCCATACTGCCAGCAGTCCCTATTTTTTTTCCTATTACCTCACTGGTACTGCAACCCACAACTAGAATCTGCCCTGGCTTCAAACCTCCTAGTTCACAGAGCTTGGAAGCCAACTGATAACTGACTTCTTGAAATTCAGCAAGATTGTCCTTCAATTTTGGTCCCTCCAGCAAAATGCTGTTCTAAATCCTTAATTTTATCCAATCTCCGCTGATGCCTTCCTCCGGTAAAGTCTGTCTGCAGCCAGACCCGCACGATTTCCTCCGCCAGTCCGGGACCAATCACCCGTTCTCCCAGGCAGAGAATATTACTGTCATTATGTTCCCTTGTGGCTCGAGCGGAAAAAACATCATGGCAAAGAGCTGCCCTGATTCCCGGAACCTTATTGGCTGCTATACTCATTCCTATTCCTGTACCGCAAATTAAAATACCCCGCTGAAAATTACCGGCAGCAACCTGTTCGGCAACTAAACGGGCAAAATCCGGATAATCAACCGAACTGTCGGAAAAACAGCCAAAGTCCTGGTAGTCTATTTTTAAATTAGTTAACAATTCAATTATCACCTGTTTTAGCTTATATCCTCCGTGATCTGACCCCAAAGCTACTTTCACCTATTCCACCTCCATCTTTTGCCCTTTTTCCCTATTCGCTATTTTAAATAATTTTCCCTGCCAAGCTCCCCTTTTACCGACAAAATTAGAAGCAGAGCGGCTTTTATTCTTTCCCACTCTGCTTCCCCTCCATGCCCTCCAGCCACTTTACAAAACCTTGGAGTGATTGTTTTATTTCTTCTGCACATTGCCTATAAACCTCTTTAGATTGTCCAAAGGGATCAACTATTTCCAAGTCAGCTAATTTTTCTTCCAACTCATAGAGTTTTCTCTGTTCTCCTTCGGCTACCAGAGATAACTTTTCCTCCCAGGCTTTCAGCTCTGCCTCTAGATTCCTCAACTCCTTAAGTAATTGTTCCCTTCTTTTCTGCAGGGCCCTTATAGTCTCGCCGTTTTCTGCCCAAAACTCTTCCTGTTTTGTTTTTATGCGGTCTAAAACCTCTTCCACAGCCTTTTGCAGAAAAATTGCCTCCTGTCCCTTAAACATGTACTGTTTAAGTAAAAAAACCTTATCCCGGACAGAAGGAACTAAATTAATAATTGCCCTTTTCTGACTGTCGGTCATGGTCAAAATGATATCAGCCCGGATTAGATGTTCAGGGGTTAACTGGGTAGCTAGATGACCGCTTAAATCAATTCCCTCTTCCTTCATAACCTCAATGGCATTCTGAGAAGCCCTGCTGTTGGGAACAGCTGATATCCCAGCAGAATAAACATTAAACTCACGATTGGGAAATTTTTCCCTGAGGAGATTCCTTAAATAATATTCAGCCATACTACTCCTACAGGTATTGCCGGTACAAACCAGAAGAATGTTTTTTATCATTAAACCCGCCCCCCTGTTGTTAATTATTATAATCAATAATCGGGGCTCAAGCTACAAATAAATCATAAATTATTTTCGCACCTAAAACTATCAAAATCGCCGCTCCCAGGACTTCTGCCCTTTTCCCTAGAAAACTTCCTACCTTATCTCCGAGAAGGATTCCCCCACTTGTCATCACTGCACTTACTACTCCTAAAGCAATAAGAGTTAACCAAAGGTTTAAACCAATGGTACCTAGACTAAATCCTACACTCAAAGCATCCAGACTAACTCCCAGGGCTAAAGCCATTAGTCCAAGGCCAGAGTTATGATCAAATTGAAATTCCTTTTCCTCTTTTTCCCTCTGACTATCTTTCAACATCATAGTTCCTAAAAAAATCAAAATTGCTCCTCCGAGATAACCTGCAACATCGCCTAAAATCTTTCCCGCAATGCTACCTAAATAATAACCAATTAAAGGCATGATAATGTGCATAAGGCCGATTACTCCGCTGATTTTAAGGTTATCTCTCAGCCCCACACCTTTCATGCCGACCCCAATAGCCAGAGAAAATGCATCCGTGCCTAAAGCAACCGCCAGGCTTAAAACTGTTAGCATCTAATTTTCCTCCTCAAACTATTTCCTGTGCTGCCTTTGTTAGTCTGTTCATTACGGCTAGACCTATACCCTCTTCTGCCACCCCTTCCACAATAATCACATCCATTTTTACTTGATCAAACCTTCTCAAATGATTAAAAAGATTATAGGCTGCTTGCTGCAGGTCACTGCCCTTGGTTAACTCTAAAAGAAAATCGGCCTTTGAAAAATAGGATTTCCATTCTTCCCGGCACAATATTCCTACCTTTTTGCCCGCTTTCTGATAGCTTTCCAGCAGTTCCAGAATTTTTTCCTTTTGCTTTTCGCCCCTCCGGACTAAAACCACCTTGGCCCGGGGAGAATAATGGGTATATTTAAGTCCCGGGGAACGGGGGACCATATCTTTTTCCTGTTTATTTTTATCTAATAAAGCCCGATCTAATTCTAGCTCCGGCACCACTTGGCGGAGTTCCTCCAAACTTACCCCTCCGGGCCGCAACAGCTGTGGGGGCCAAACCGTCAAATCCACAACGGTAGATTCTAAACCAACTCCTGTCCTGCCCCCATCAATGATCACATCCACCCTACCCCACAGGTCTTCAATTACGTGTTCCGCAGAGGTAGGACTGACTTTACCCGACAAATTAGCACTGGGGGCAGCAATGGGCAAGCCGGAAAGCTTGATTAAAGTCCGGGCAATAGGGTGATCAGGCATCCGCACAGCCACACTGGGTAAACCAGCGGTAACCGCATCCGGAATAGACTCTTTCTTCTTTAAAATTAAGGTCAATGGACCCGGCCAAAACTTCTCAGCTAAAGCTTGAGCAATGGGAGGCAAGTCAGCCACTACTTGTCCCAAATCGGCAAAATCGGCAATATGTACAATTAAAGGATTATCGGCCGGTCTTCCTTTAGCTAGAAAGATATTTTCCGCCGCCTTTTCATCTAAGGCATTAGCACCTAAACCATAAACTGTTTCCGTTGGAAAAACAACCAGTCCACCTTTTTGCAGAATTTCAGCAGCAAATCTGAGTTTGGAAAGTTCTAAGTCCGCTTGTTGAATTGGTAGCAAAATAGTTTTTTTACGCTCTTTCGTAATGCCCACCACCCTTCTAGTTTTTTAACTTATTATACCACAAAAAAGCTGGAGCAAGCTTTTTTACTCCAGCTTTTTTATCATCGGGAAAAACATCCCGCTTAGTGCTCCATTTCCACGATTAAGGCCGTACCCTGGCCTCCTCCAATGCAGAGGGTTGCCAGTCCGTATCTGGCCTTATATTTCTTCATGGCATAAAGCAGTGTAACCAAAATCCTTGCTCCACTGGCTCCAATGGGATGACCAAGAGCAATGGCACCACCATGAACATTGACCTTATCCGGATCAATCCCCAGCTCTCTACCCACATAGACCGCCTGAGCCGCAAAAGCCTCATTAGCCTCCCAAAGATCTATGTCCACCGGTTTCAAGCCGGCCTTTTTCAAAGCAAGCATAGAGGCAGGCACCGGTCCAATTCCCATAATAGCAGGATCAACCCCGGCGGAAGCATAGCTCACTATCCGGGCCAAGGGTTTAATCCCCAGCTGTTCCGCCTTTTCTTTAGACATAACCACTAAAGCTGCGGCCCCATCGTTGATTCCTGAAGCATTACCGGCAGTTACCGTTCCCCCTTCTTTTTTAAAAGCCGGCGGAAGTTTGCCTAGAGTTTCAAAGGTTACATTTGGCCGCGGAAACTCATCCCGGTCAACTAGCTTAATACCTTCTTTAGTTTTAATTTCCACAGGAATTATTTCTTCTTTAAACCAGCCCTCTTCCCTGGCCTTTATCGCCCTGGCCTGGCTCCGTTCAGCAAATCTATCCTGTTCTTCCCGGCTGACCTGGAACCTCTCCGCCACATTTTCAGCCGTAATCCCCATGTGGTACTGGTTAAAAGCATCCCAAAGACCATCCTTAATCATGGAATCAATAAACTTGCCGTCCCCCATCCTCTGCCCCCAACGGGCCCCGGGGACAAGATAGGGAGAATTGCTCATGCTCTCTGTACCACCCGCTACAATTATATCCGCATCCCCGGCCTTAATAAACTGGGCTGCCATGCTTACCGTCCTTAATCCTGAGCCACAGACCTTGTTTATAGTCATCGCCGGTACCTCAATGGGAATCCCGGCATGAATCATACATTGGCGGGCAACGTTCTGTCCTAAGCCGGCCTGAAGCACACAGCCAAAAATCACTTCATCTACCTGTTCGGGCTTAACCTTAGCTCTTTTTAAAGCTTCCTTAATTACCACTGAACCCAAATGGACAGCAGAAAGGGAGGAAAGAGAACCTCCAAAATTGCCGATAGGAGTTCTGACCGCTCCTGCAATTACTACTTCTCTCATTTCTTTACCTCCTTTTGCTTATAAGCTGGATCTCCTAATTTTCCAATTTACTTCGACCAATCAATAAGTCTAGCCAAAAACCAATTGCCAGATTATAAAGAGTTTGCTCTACTCCTACCCTCTCCCCTAGGGCAAAAAAATCCCTAACAACCGATTTATCAATCTTCCAACTTAACCTTTTATCTCTTTATTTTCAAACTTTTCCTTAAGCTTATCAGCCACTACTCCGGGAACCAATCCTTCTATGCAACCGTTCAAAGACGCTACTTCCTTAACTAAAGAAGAGCTAACATAAGAATTCGGAACTGGTCATCAAAAAAATAGTTTCTACTTCCTGGTTAAGTTTTTTATTCATCAAATCCAACTGAAACTCCATTTCAAAATCGGAAAGAGCTCTCAATCCTCGGATGACAAACCTTGCCCCAACCAATTTCATATAATCCATTAACAAACCCTCGAAACTATCCACTTCCACATTGGGCAGTTCTCTTACCACCTCCCTTACTAATTCCACCCTTTCTTCTAAGCTAAATAAGGGTTTTTTATTTGGATTAACAGCTATTGTAACTATTAAGCGATCAAAAATAGCAGCAGCCCGCCTAATAATATCGTAATGCCCACTGGTTATTGGGTCAAAGCTACCGGGATAAACAGCAATTTTCAATCTTTTCACCCTTTCTAAACGGAAAAATCTCCTTCTAAAAGACTTACTATATTTTCTAACTAAGCCAGCTATTTTATACATCTTATAATAAAAAACCAATGACGGATATCCGTCATTGGTTCTTTCTATGACTCTGATGAAAATTAAAGAGCTTCTACGATTAAAGATGTACCTTGGCCGCCACCGATGCAAAGAGTTGCTAAACCTCTCTTTGCGCCATAGCGTTTCATAGCGTAAAGTAAAGTAACTAGTATTCTATTGCCGCTGGCACCAATTGGGTGACCAAGAGCAATTGCACCACCGTGAACGTTCAATTTGGCATTATCAATGCCAAGTTCCCGTCCTACAGCAACTGCTTGGGCAGCAAATGCTTCGTTAGCTTCCCAAAGGTCAATATCTTTTACTTCTAGACCGGCTTTTTGCAAAGCTTTTCTGGAGGCAGGAACCGGACCGATACCCATAATAGCAGGATCTACACCGGCAGATGCATAGCTAACAATTTTAGCTATTGGTTTTAAACCAAGTTCAGCGGCTTTTTCTGCAGACATAACCATAACCGCAGAAGCACCGTCGTTAATTCCAGATGCATTACCTGCAGTTACCGTACCACCGTCTTTCTTGAAGGCCGGTTTTAATTTTGCCAAAGTTTCTACAGTTGTTCCCGGTTTTGGATGTTCGTCTGTATCAAAGATAACTGTACCTTTTTTAGTTTTTACTTCCACAGGAACGATTTCATCTTTAAAATAACCATTTTCAATCGCTTTTACAGCTTTTTCCTGGCTCCAAGCGGCAAATTGGTCTTGATCTTCCCGAGTTACATTAAATTTAGCAGCAACGTTTTCAGCAGTAATCCCCATATGGTACTGGTTGAAAGCATCCCAGAGACCGTCTTTAATCATAGCATCAACTACTTTGCCATCGCCCATTCTTGCTCCCCAGCGGTTTTGCGGCAGAACATAAGGTGCATTACTCATGCTTTCTGTCCCACCAGCAATAATGATATCAGCATCTCCTGCTTTAATCATTTGAGCAGCCATACTAACTGTTCTCAGACCAGAACCGCAAACCTTGTTAATAGTTTGGCAGGGAACTTCTACAGGAACTCCCGCATAAATTGCAGCTTGCCGTGCTACGTTTTGACCCAAACCGGCTTGCAAAACATTACCCATCAGAACTTCATCAACAGTAGCTGGGTCAACACCGGTCCTATTCAAA
>DUMD01000067.1 GCA_012840065.1 Clostridia bacterium | reverse complement strand
GACCGATATGTTTGCCGGGAAAGAATTGTAGATGATTTAAGGGAACAGGGATATCTGGTGGGAATTGTTGACCATAACCATGCTGTAGGTCATTGCTCTCGCTGTGACCATGTTATTGAACCTATTTTATCTAAGCAATGGTTTGTGAGGATGAAGCCTTTGGCAGAACCTGCTATTGCAGCAGTGAAAGAAGGAAGAATTAGGTTTGTCCCTGAAAGATTTACTAAAATTTATTTAGATTGGGTGGAAAATGTTAAGGATTGGTGTATTTCCAGGCAAATTTGGTGGGGACACCGGATTCCTGTTTGGTACTGTGGAGACTGTGGGGAGGTTATTGCCAGCAAGACTGAGGTTAGAACCTGTCCTAAATGTGGTAGCCAAAATTTAGAACAGGATCCCGATGTGCTTGATACCTGGTTTAGTTCAGCTCTTTGGCCTTTTTCTACAATGGGGTGGCCGGAGGAAACCAAGGAACTGGAGATTTTCTATCCGACTTCTCTTTTAGCTACCGGATATGATATTATTTATTTCTGGGTGGCCAGGATGATTTTTATGGGCTTGGAATTTAGAAAAGAAATTCCTTTTAAAGAAGTATACATTAATGGTTTGATTAGAGATGCCAGCGGCAAGAAAATGAGCAAGTCCCGGGGGAATACCATCGATCCTTTAGAAAAAATAGACCAGTATGGGGCAGACACTTTAAGATTTACTTTGATTACTAACAGCATACCTGGGGCAGATATGAAATTGTATGAAGAGAAGTTCCAAGCAAGTCGTAATTTTGCCAATAAAATCTGGAATGCTTCCAGGTTTGTGTTGATGAACTTAGATGATTATGATCCTGAAGCTTATAAATTTGAGGTTGACCGTTTGGATTTAGCTGATCGTTGGATTATCAGTCGTTTTAATAGAACTGTGCAGGAAATAGACCGCTGGCTGGATCAGTATAATATGAGTGAAGCTGGAAAAGTACTTTATGATTTTATTTGGAGCGAATTTTGTGACTGGTATATTGAAATTGTAAAACCCAGATTATATAAAAATCCTGATCCTGCCGATAGGTGGGTGGCCCAGACCTGTCTAGCGACAACCTTGAGGGGAATAATGGAATTGTTACACCCATTCATGCCCTTTATTACGGAAGAAATTTGGCAGCATCTTCCCCATGAAGGCGAAACTATTGTTTTGGCGCCATGGCCCAGGGTTGATGAAAAGATGATTGATCCAGAGGCAGAAGAAAATATAGCATTAATGCAGGAAATAATTAAATTTATCAGAAACATTAGGGCCGAAATGCAGGTAACTCCAGGTAAAAAAATAGAAGCTTATATTCAGACCAATTCCAGGGAGGTTTTAGAAGGACTCGTTTTAGCTAGAAGTTATCTGGAAAATTTAGCTGGTCTGGAATCTCTTGTTCTTACAGAAAAGCTAGAGACGAAGCCTGAACAGGCTGTGGCAGGTATTGTTTCAGGGGTAGAAGTTTTTCTACCTCTGAAAGGACTGGTAGATATTGAAAAGGAAATTTCTCGTTTGGAAAAAGAATTGAATGCGGTAATTAAAGAAATAGAGCGAGCAGAAAATAAGCTTAGTAACCAAGGGTTCTTAGCTAAGGCACCTGAGCAGGTGGTGGCAAAAGAAAGGGAAAAGTTGCAGGAATACCGTGACAAACAGGCAAAGATTAAAGAAAGACTGGAAATGATTAAGAATTTATAAAGAAACAAGGTGAAAAATACTAATGGAAACTGCTCTTGCAAAACTAGAGAAAATAGCTAGCCCTGGAAGTGTTCTTGGCTTGCAAAGGATGGAAGTGCTTTTAAATATTTTGAACAACCCTCAGGATGGTTTGAAAGTTATTCATGTAGCTGGAACCAATGGTAAAGGTTCGACCTGTGCGACTATTAGTTCTATCCTGCATTGTGCAGGTTATAATGTGGGGATGTATACTTCCCCACATTTAATTGAATTTAATGAAAGAATCAAAATAAACAATCAGAATATAAGTGATGGGGAATTAGAACATTTTTCCCAACAATTGCTGGAGAAATTAAAAGATTGGAGTAAATATAGTAAAGAGGAGTTTCCCACTCAATTTGAATTATATACTGCTTTGGCCCTAAACTATTTTGCCTCCCGAAATTTAGATTTTGTAGTTTTAGAGGTTGGTTTGGGAGGAAGACTGGATGCAACTAACCTGGTTAATTCCCTAATTTCGGTGATTACCCCGGTAAGCTATGACCACCAGGACAGATTAGGAAAAAGTTTAGCTGAAATTGCACGGGAGAAAGCAGGAATTATTAAGAATAAGGGAACTGTTGTTGTTGCTCCCCAGGAGAGAGAAGCAGAGGAGGTTATTGCTGCTGTTGCTGCAGACTTGGGGGCCCGGGTTTATTGGGTGGGTAAGGATACTAACTATAGGGCTGTAAGAATTTCTTCCCAGGAAAATGTGTTTAATTATTCAGGGCTTCGGTTTGAGTTAACTGATCTTGTTTTTAATTTAAAGGGTAAACATCAACTGGTTAATGCCGCGGTTGCTCTAACCGTTGTCGAAGTTTTAAATTGCCTTGGCTATAATTTTACAGAAGAAGCAGTGAGAAAAGGGCTGGAAGAGACGGAATGGCCCGGTCGTTTAGAAGTAGTAAAAGATAAGCCTTTGCTGATAATCGATGGCGCCCATAATCCTCATGCTGCCAGAGTTTTAGCAGAGGAATTAGCCAACAATTTTAGTTATCGTTATTTAATTCTAATTATCGGCATTTTAGAAGATAAGGATATGGAAGGTATTTTGGAACAACTTGTTCCGATTGCTGATTTGATTATTATAACCAAACCGGAAAGTGAAAGGGCAGCATCGCCTCAAGCTGTCTATGATCTAGCCTTAAATTTGGCTAAAGGTGAATTGATTATCAAGGATGATATTCAGGAGGCGGTGGATTTTGCCTTATCCCGGGCAGACAAAGATGATCTGATTTGTGTTGCCGGTTCCCTGTATTTAATCGGTAAAGTGAAGAAACTTTTAACAAGATAAAGGGGGATTTTCCCCCTTTATTTTGTTGTGGTTGTTGTTTTTAAGAAATGTGAAAGAGGATACAAACACAACCCGCCTTGTTTAGCAGAAATTTTGGTGGGTATATAGTATAATAATTATCACCAGGGAAAAATTTTTCTACATTTTAAAAATCTGCAATCTACTTTTAAGTTTGCCTCATCTAGATAGTTCTTTCACCCCTATTTTCCTAAGTAAGTTGATTAAATTAATAAAAATAGTAAGATTCCGGATCTGAAACGGTTAGAGAAAGTTTTGGTTAGAAAAGGATAAAGCCTCCTCTAGTATTCAGAATTTTCTGTTTATAAAACTTTGGTTACTATTTTAATTTTAGAAGAATAAAATGTTTTATCTTTAACTTCTTCTGTCTATAACGACTAAAAAAAGAATATAGGGGGGTGAAGATTCCTTTTCTTTCCTAGTTTCAAGACTTTTTAAGGAGGGATTTGAATGAGTAAGATGGTTAATCCTTGTAAGTATGAAGAACTAAGTGATGAAGAAAAGTATGAGCTGTTAAAAAAAGTAATAAATGATTATCAACGAAAAGAAAGTAACTTAATTCAAATATTGCATCTGGCTCAAGTTATCTTTGGATACTTGCCCTTTGAGGTGCAGACATTTATTGCTCGGGAGATGGATTTACCCTTTTCTAAAGTTAACGGGGTAGTAACATTTTATTCCTTTTTCTCTACTAGACCTAAAGGGAAGCATCTTATCAGGGTCTGTTTAGGTACTGCTTGTTACGTCAGAGGAGGAAAAAAACTCTTAAGTAGACTTAAAGAAATGCTCGGAATAGATGTGGGGGAAACCACAGAGGATAAACAATTTACTCTGGAAGTAATGAGGTGCATAGGGGCCTGCGGCCTTGCTCCATCTATTATGATTAATGAGGAAGTTTACCAGCGAGTAACTCCTGATAAATTACAGCAGATTTTGACGGAGAGGGGGTATTCAGGAAGATGAGAAAAAAAATTACCAATCTTATTGATTTGTTAGAAGTAAAGAGAGAAGTGTCTAGTGATCTTAACCAGTATAAATATATTATTAATCTTTGCTCCGGTGGTGGATGTATTTCTACCGATTCAATAAAAATAAGAGACCTTTTAATTAGTGAACTTGAAAGAGCAGGTTTAAACTCTGATGTTAAAATTAATGAAACTGGATGCATGGGGATCTGTGCTAAAGGACCTGTAATGATTATAGAACCGGAAGGGGTATTTTACTGTGAAATTAGACCGGATGATGTGAAAAGAATAGTAGATGAACACCTTAAAAAAGGAAGGATAGTTGAATCGTTATGTTACAGGGATGAAGAAAAGGGTGAGCTAGTACCTTACTGGAAGGATATAGACTTCTTTAAACGGCAGAAAAAGATCGTGCTCAGCAATTGTGGAAATATTGATTACCGCAGTATTGAACAATATATTGCCAATGATGGCTACCTTGCTTTAGGAAAGATTCTCACGGCTGAAATTTCGCCTGAACAGGTGATTGAAGAAGTAAAAAAATCCGGCCTGCGAGGCAGGGGAGGAGCCGGATTCCCTACGGGATTAAAATGGTCATTAGCTAGAAAATCTCCTGCTAGTGAAAAATTTGTTATTTGTAACGCTGATGAGGGAGATCCAGGAGCTTTCATGGATAGGAGTATTTTAGAAGGGGATCCTCATTCGGTTATTGAAGGCATGATTATTGCTGCTTATGCAGTAGGGGCTAAGAAAGGGTATGTTTATGTAAGGGCAGAATATCCTCTTGCAGTTGAACGTTTAAACTATGCCATTAAGCAGGCTAAAGAAAGAGGTTTACTAGGTGAAAGGATCTTCAATACTGATTTTTCCTTTGATTTGGAAATAAGGATAGGAGCCGGTGCCTTTGTTTGCGGTGAAGAAACAGCTCTTATTGCATCTATAGAAGGAATGAGAGGGGAACCAAGACAAAAACCTCCTTTTCCGGCTGATAAGGGATTGTTTGGTAAACCTACGGTTATCAATAACGTAGAAACCTATGCCAATATACCTTCTATTATTTTGAGAGGGTCAGAATGGTTTGCTTCAGTGGGTACAGAAAAGAGTAAAGGAACAAAGATTTTTGCTTTAGCTGGAGATATTAAAAATTCAGGACTGATTGAGGTGCCAATCGGGATAACCTTAGGAGAAGTCATTTTTGATATTGGAGGCGGTATTCCCAGAGGTAAAAGATTTAAGGCAGCTCAAATAGGGGGCCCGGCAGGAGGCTGTTTGACAAGGGAACATCTAAATGAGCCTATAGATTATGATTCTTTAACTAGCTTAGGTGCTATTATGGGTTCCGGCGGCTTGATCAGTATGGATGAGGAAACCTGCATGGTAGATACAGCCAGGTTCTTTATGGAATTTGTTCAGGATGAATCCTGCGGTAAATGTGTAGCTTGCCGGATTGGTACGAAAAGAATGTTGGAAATTTTAGAAAGGATTACCCGGGGAGAGGGTCAGGAAGGCGATTTAGAAAAGTTAATTGATTTAGGGGAAACTATTAAAGATACAGCTTTGTGCGGTCTAGGGCAAAATGCTCCTAATCCTGTCCTCAGTACGCTTAGGTATTTTAAGCATGAATATGAAGAGCATATTCAAAACAAATATTGTCGGGCAGGGGTATGTAGTGAATTATTTATCTCTCCTTGTGCCAATGCTTGTCCTGCCAATGTAAACGTTCCCGGTTATATTGCTTTGATTGAGGCCGGGAGAATAGAGGATGCTTACTATCTGATCAGGCAGGAAAATCCTTTCCCAGCAGTTTGTGGTAGAGTTTGTACCCATCCTTGTGAAAGTGCCTGCAGAAGGGCTCAGGTTGATGAACCTCTTGCCATAGCAGACCTGAAGAGGTACGCTGCTGATTATGTTTTAAGTAAAGGTGAGCCTTTTACTGATGTTTTGCTTGCTAAAAACGGAAAATCAGTTGGAATTATTGGGGCAGGACCATCAGGCCTTACCTGTGGATATTATTTGGCAAGGTTAGGATATGATGTAACAGTATACGAAAAGAATCCTATTCCCGGTGGAATTTTGGCAACCGGTATTCCAGAATTTAGGCTTCCCATTGAGATGTTAACAAAGGAAATTAATTCTTTAAAACGGGTAGGGGTAAATATAATTACAAGTACAGAGGTAGGTAAGGACATTTCATTCCAGGAATTAAGAGATAGACATGATGCCCTCTATATTGCTACCGGTTCTCAGAATCCGATGAAGATTGGCATAGAAAATGAACACTTGGAAGGGATTTACCCTGGATTGAATTTCTTGAGGGATGTTCGCTTAGGAAAACTTAATAGAATTGAAGGTATTGTTGCGGTTATTGGTGGAGGTAATACGGCTATTGACGCAGCAAGGGTAGCTAGAAGGTTAGGAGCAAAAGAGGTTCATATTCTATATAGAAGAACTATTGAGGAGATGCCGGCTGATAAGAGAGAAGTCCATGAGGCTATTGAAGAAGGGATTATCATCCATCAACTTGTAGCCCCTGTAAGATTTATAGGAACGGAAAAGGTTAGCCAGATTGAATGTATTAGAAGAGAAGTCAAAGGATTTGATTCCAGCGGTAGAAGAAGAACTGTAGATATTAAGGGTTCCAATTTTGTCTTTGATGTTAATTTTGTAATTTCTGCAGTCAGTCAATCAGCGGATTTGCCTTTTATCCTTAAGGAAGAAGTAGAAATAACGGAATTTGGTACTTTGGTAGTAGATAAAAACAGCAGTATGACCAGTATGCCCGGGGTTTTTGCCGGTGGAGACGTGGTCAGGTATTCTCCAGAGGTTATGGATATTAACGTTGTTTCTGCTATCGCCGATGGAAAAAAGGCAGCAAGGGAAATTGATAAATACCTGGGTGGTAAGGGAGAACTTAATGTTGGTAGGCGTATTGAGATTCCTGCCGCTCCTGATGATATGGAAATAATTGAGCATGAGAGATTTAAAATGAAATATAGGAGCCCTGAAGATAGAGTTAAAGATTTTGGAGAAGTGGCCCTCGGCTTCGATAAAATCAGTGCAATTGCCGAATCAATGAGATGTTTAAGATGCGATAAAAGGTAAAAAGGAGGTGGAAAAATAAGATGGTAACCCTGACTATTAATAATAAAAAAGTTAAGGTTAAAGAAGGAACTACAATTATGGAGGCTGCAAGACAAAATAATATTCTTATTCCCAATCTCTGTTATTTAGAAGGAGTACACCGGTTTGGAAGCTGCAGGATTTGTGTAGTGGAAGTAGAAGGGATGAAAAATCTCCAAGCTTCCTGTATTACCCCGGTTAGTGAAGGAATGGTGGTAAAAACAAATAGTGAAAGGGTAAGAAAGGCTAGAAAGGTGCTTTATGAACTTATCCTTTCAGATCATCCTAAAAATTGTCTGCAGTGTAACCGAAATCAGAATTGTGAACTGCAGAAATTGGGAGAGTTGATTCAAGTAAAAGAATCCAGATTTGAAGGGGAAAAATCAAAATATAAG
>DUMD01000066.1 GCA_012840065.1 Clostridia bacterium | reverse complement strand
ATAATCTGTTTTTCGTAGCTCATGGGCAAATATTTAAGTACAAAAAAGTTCCGGCCTTCCCGAGAGATGGACGTAGAAGTTATATTATTAGTTGCAGAAACAAAAACAGTTAACACAAATGCTCCCGCCAGCACAATTCCTGTCCTGCTTTCATCAGAGATAAAACTTCCTACCAGCTGCAAAAAATCTCCCCTATCCGGTTGGGTCATAATCGGAATTATTAAAAACAGAGGCCATAAAAAGTTCATCAAAATACAATTCAAAAAATAGGTTGGGGTTCTGAATAAAATCCGCAGTTCTTTTAAAGTATAGGATTTTATCCCCGAATTTTGCCTGGTGCTACGGCTAAATTCTTCCTCGCTCAACCTTTTTCTGCGGGAAGCAGCCTCAGAAATGCCCACCACCCCTCTAAAATAAAGGCGCTGGCCTAAAAGGAAAAAAATGCCTAAAAAACCAAGGGTAATCAGTAAAAGAAAAATCAGGTTTACTAAACCAACCCAGCTGGCTCTGTTAATAAGAGCAAGGACAGCAAACCTGGTGCTGGGAAAAATTCCCGCTACCAGATTGGCAAAGGAGTTATTACCTTCCATGATTATTCTTTGCAATTCCTGGGGATTAGTTGTCGCCCCGGTAAATTTCTGAATAAACATATTTAAACCTACGGCAATAAAAAGAGCAATTATGCCGCTGACTATTCTAAACCTGTCCTTGTTTTTGGTCAGGTTGGTAAAAGTCATCACAACCATATTAATCAGGGTAGCCAAAATTAAAGGAATAAGAGGAAAAACCAGAAAAACAATTAAACCATAGAGAAAATAAAGGATTCCTCCCCCACTTTTAAATCCGAAAGCAATTAAAACCGGCAGTAAAAAAACCAGCTGGGACAAGTATTCAAAAATTAAAGTTACCGCCAGCTTGGCCCCTAAAATCTCCGCCGGTTTTAGTGGCAGGGGCAGCAGGCTTTCGATGTCCTGGGAAAAATAAAATACCCCGTTCACGTAAAAAATTCCCAAAAAAAAGACGGTAAAGGAAATAAGGGAAAGGGCTAAAGCCATAACCAACCCTTCCTGGCCAATTGCCGCCAAGGCCTCATAGGAATTGGCAGTAAAAAAACCGAAGGAAAGGGCCAGGGGCAGAAAGGCCAAGATCATTAAGCCTAGAAATAAAGAGGTTTTTATTTTTCTTTTACCGCTTCTGCCGGATGGAGAAAAACCAAGGTTTCCGTTTTTCAAGAGCACTCTGGTTAAAATGAAGACCTTACTCATTTTCAGTCAACTCCAGGAAGATTTTTTCTAAAGACTCGTTTTGTTTAAAATGTTCCCTAATTTCTTCTAGGGTACCGCTGAGTAGGATTTTTCCTTTATTGATAATAGCCACCCGATCGCAAATTCTCTCCGCCACTTCTAGAACATGGGTGGAAAAGAATACGGTTTTCCCTGCTTGGGCATGTTCTCTCATCATTTCTTTCAAAATGTAGGAAGATCTGGGATCAAGGCCGGTCATGGGCTCGTCCAGAATCCAAACCGCAGGATTATGAAGAAGAGCCCCCATAATAATTATTTTTTGCCTCATCCCATGGGAGTAGCTCTGGATCTGATCGGATAAAACCTCGGTCATTTCAAATCTTTCTGCCAAATTAGCTATTTTCCTTTTCCGCTCCCCAACAGAAACTTCGTAAATATCGGCCATAAAATTAAGGTATTCTATTCCTTTCAGCCTTAAAAACAGGTCCGGACTGTCTGGAACGAAGCCAAACTGTTTTTTGGCCTCTAAAGGGTTTTTCTTAACATCTATCCCGTTTATGGTTATCCTCCCGCTGTCAAAATTTAAAATACCGGTAATCATTTTAATGGTAGTGGTTTTCCCCGCCCCGTTGGGACCCAGGAAACCAAAAATTTCCCCGGCCGGAACCACCAAATTCAAATCGTCTACCGCCTTTATTTTCCCGTTAAAGGTTTTGCTTACCCCAACAATTTCAATCATTTTTTTCCTCCCGTTTTTTTTTACCCCTATTAGCTTTAACCAAATTATCGGATTTTAGTATCTAGGCTTTTTCCTTTATTTCTCATTTAA
The DNA here is from genome assembly GCA_012840065.1 of Clostridia bacterium. Classification (GTDB taxonomy): domain Bacteria; phylum Bacillota; class DUMD01; order DUMD01; family DUMD01; genus DUMD01. The sequence continues at coordinate 11,459 of DUMD01000066.1, read as the reverse complement.
AGCATTTTTCCTCGCCTCTCTGATTTCCTGGATTCGGTCCTGAGCCTGCCGGTTATAATTTTGATTTCCTCCCCGGTGAATTATTGCCTTTTGATACAATTTTAAAGATTCCTCATAGCGGTTTTTTCTAAAATAAAGTTCCCCCAAAATAATAGCCAGTTTTTGTTCCTGTTTTATATCGTTCTTTCTGGAATTATAATAAGCTTGCTCGAAGTATTCTAAAGCCTCACCGGAGGCCAGCTCGTACATTTTCATATCATTTACATCCCGGTAAAGCCAGGCCAAAGTCAGCCATAAATTGCCGATTAACCCCGGATCTTTGCCAATCAGCTTCTGCCAGTGCAAAGCCAAATAATAAGAGGTAAATACCTCTTCTAACAAACGGGGTTTAGAATATTGAAAGTCAATTTTCCCCTCCAGTTTCTCACCGGCAATTTTTCTTTTCTCCAACTCATTTAGGCCAGTAAACTGGCTGTTCAAATTAGCATAATAACAGTGGGGACAAACCCAGACTCCATACCATATCGGTTCAAAATCCTCAAACAGCTGGCGAAAATCCGGTTCAACCTGTTTTAATTTTAAACGGGAAAAGCGAACTGCTTCTGTGGAAAAATTCTGCCCGCAAAGGGGACAAATTACTTCTTTGGCAAACAAATATTGCTCATCAGTTAAAGGAGCCTGCCCTTCATAGCCTTTATGGCCTTCAGGCAAGAGAGAAAATTTAACCAGGGATCCTCTTTTTTCCCTCTGTTTGATCCTTTCCGCTAAATCCGGTTCTTCTTTTATCAGCTGTTCAAATTTATTTCTGGGAAGGATGAGGGCAATTGTTTGCTCCAGAGCATATAAATTTAAATGCTCCGATCCCTTCCCTCCTCCGGACAATCCGCCCCAAAAATCCCCCGGTTTGATTATTTCCTGAACTATTTCTCCTTGACCGGATAAATTAGACAAAGCCACCGCTTTACCGGAAAGAATAATTGCTATTTTTTCTTCAGAGGCAAATTGATCAATAATAATCTCATTTTTGCTATACTTTTCCACTATTCCTAACTTCATCAGTTTATTAATATCCACCTTTTCTTCCTCCCTACTCTGTTGAAAACTTTACGTGATTGAAGGCAGATTAGGTTACTAATACTTCCTCCCTCTAAAAAACTCCTTCTAAAATTACAGAAAATACATTTATAGAAGTTGAAATTAAGGAAAATACTATTGCTATAAGGAGGGAATCAGGATGGCTGAAAACAAAAGCAAAGAACGTTTTATGGCTCAACCCATTGAAAAGCACACTACTGCAGCCTGGGCAAACATTGAAAAACTCCAACCTGTTACCAATGTGGCTATCCCCAGTGAAACAGAGGTTAGAAACGCAAAAGAATGGGTAGATTCAAATCAAAAATAACCAAATCCCCTGTCCTCATGGCAGGGGATTTGATTTTAAAATCTTTATTCATATTTTTGTTCAGCCAACCGCTTGTAAGTTTCATACCTTTCTTTAGCATGTTTCTCAGCCTGGTCAAACATTTCCTCGGCAATTTCCGGGAAAATATTCATCAAGGATGAATAGCGAATTTCGCCGTGGAGGAAGTCCTTAAAAGAAGCCTTCGGTTCTTTAGAGTCGAGAATGAATGGATTCTTACCCTCTTCTTTAAGCTGCGGATTGTATCTGTAAAGATGCCAATAACCTGCTTCTACCGCCCGTTTTGCTTCTCTCATGCTGCATCCCATTCCAGACTTAATCCCATGGTTAATGCAGGGGGAATAAGCGATGATCAGGGATGGACCTTTATATTTTTCTGCTTCCGTAATGGCTTTTATGGTTTGATTCATGTCTGCCCCCATGGCAATTTGGGCTACATAAACATAACCATAACTCATAGCCATCAAGCCCAGATCTTTCTTCCGCACCCTTTTACCAGCCGCCGCAAATTTAGCAATAGCAGCAGTCGGAGTTGCTTTAGAAGATTGACCACCGGTATTAGAGTAAACCTCAGTATCCATAACCAGGATATTTACATCTTCCCCGGAAGCTAGAACATGGTCTAAACCGCCATAACCAATATCATAAGCCCAACCATCTCCGCCGAAAATCCACTGGGATTTTTTAACCAAATAATCTTTTTTCTCTAAAATTTCAGCAATTATCTTGTTGCCGCTGTATTCTTCTTTATCCAAAATAGCCAGAATCCTAGCGGAAGCCTTTTTAGAAGCCTCGCCATCATCCATGCCCTCCAGCCATTCCTGAAAAGCTGCTTTCAGTTCGGGGCTAAATTCCTCAGACTTCAACCCTTCTTTCATCAGGTCAGCCAAACGCATTCTGATTTGCTTGTTAGCAACATACATTCCATAACCGTACTCGGCGTTATCCTCAAATAAGGAATTGGCCCAAGCCGGTCCTTGCCCCTTAGCATTGGTAGTATAAGGAATAGAAGGAGCACTGGCTCCATAGATGGAAGAACAGCCCGTAGCATTGGCAACCATCATGCGGTCGCCGAATAATTGGGTTATTAATTTAATATAGGGTGTTTCTCCGCAGCCGGCACAGGCACCGCTGAATTCAAAAAGGGGTTTAGCAAACTGGCTGCCTTTTACGGTTGCATTGATTGCCTCTTCTTTTTCCGTAATGGTCACAGCATATTCCCAGTTTTCAGCTTCCTTTTGAATTTCCTCTTCAGCCGGTCTCATGATCAATGCCTTACCGGGAGCTGGACAGATATCCGCACAGTTACCACAGCCAGTACAATCCAAAGGACTCACCTGAATCCGGTACTGATAGCCTTCCAAGCCTTTCCCGATCGCCTTCTTCGTCTTGAAACCAGCGGGAGCTTTCCTTACTTCTTCCTCATTTAACAAGCAAGGCCTAATAGTGGCATGAGGACAAACATAGGAGCATTGGTTGCATTGAATACATTTATCAATTTGCCATTCCGGCACCATAACAGCTATGCCCCGTTTTTCGTAAGTGGTAGTACCAGGTGGGAAGGTCCCGTCCTCCATACCGACAAAGGCACTTACCGGCAATTCATCCCCCTCAAGTCTTGCCATTGGTCTTTGAATATTTTTCACGAAATCAGGCTCTTCTTTCACCGGCCTTTCTTCCAAATCATCTTCTGCTTCAGCCCAGGATGCCGGCACATCAACTTTAATCAAAGCCTCAATTCCCTTATCCACAGCCTTGCAATTCATTTCTACAATTGGCTGACCCTTTCTACCATAGGTTTTTTCAATGGACTCTTTCAAATATCTAACCGCGTCTTCTACTGGAATAACCTTAGTCAAGTTAAAGAAAGCAGACTGCATAATCATATTAATCCTGCCGCCCAGGCCAATTTCCGAAGCAATTGATACGGCATCAATGATATAGAAGTTAATATTGTTTTTGGCAATATATCTTTTAATTTTTGCCGGCAGTTTTTCATCCAATTCTTCAGGTTTCCAGTTACAGTTAAGTACGAATGTACCGTTTTTCCTTAATCCTTTCAGAATGTCATAGTGGTAAATAAAGGATTGGTTATGACAAGCAACATAATCTGCTTCAAATACTAAATAAGGCGCTTTAATCGGTTTTTTCCCAAACCGCAAATGGGAAACGGTGGTACCTCCGGATTTTTTACTGTCGTAGGAGAAATACCCCTGGGCATAAAGATCCGTATTGTCGCCGATAATTTTAATGGCAGATTTATTGGCACCTACCGTACCGTCGGAACCTAATCCCCAGAACTTACACCTAATGGTGCCTTCCGGTGCAATATCGATAATTTCTTCCTCCGGCAGAGAAGTATGGGTTACATCATCTACGATCCCGATAGTAAAGCCGTTTTTAGGAGTGTCCTGACGCAAGTTTTTGAATACAGCCAGGATTTGGGAAGGAGTCGTATCTTTAGAACCCAGCCCATATCTGCCGCCTACAATTAGCGGTTTTGTTTCCCAGCTATAAAAAGCGTTGACTACATCTAGATACAAAGGTTCGCCGGAAGCTCCAGGTTCTTTAGTCCGGTCAAGAACAGCAATCCTTTTCACCGTCTTAGGTAAAACAGCAAAGAAATGTTTTAGGGAGAAGGGCCTATAAAGCCGAACTTTTATCACGCCTACTTTTTCGCCCTTATTTCTTAAATAATCCACTACACCTTCGATGGTGTCGCAAACTGAACCCATGGCAATAATTATATGTTCCGCATCAGGAGCCCCATAATAGTCGAAAGGATGATATTCTCTGCCGGTAATTTTCTTAAGTTCCTGCATATAGTATTCTACAATATCAGGCACCTGATCATAGAATCTATTGGCCGCTTCTCTTCCTTGGAAATAAATATCCGGATTTTGATTTGTTCCTCTAATTACCGGATGTTCAGGATTGAGGGCCCGTTTTCTAAATTCTTTGATTGCTTCAAAATCAACTAAAGGAATGATATCTTCCGGTTGGATTACTTCAATTTTTTGAATTTCATGGGAAGTCCTAAAACCATCAAAAAAATGCAGGAAAGGAACCCGGGATTTAATGGCGCTTAAATGAGCAATATGCCCTAAATCCATTGCTTCCTGAACACTTGAAGAAGCCAGCATTGCAAAGCCGGTCTGCCGGCAAGCCATAACGTCCTGGTGGTCTCCAAAAATTGACAGAGCATGGGTGGACAAAGCCCGGGCACTAACATGGAAAACTGCCGGTAGCAATTCCCCTGCCATCTTATACATATTAGGAATCATTAGCAATAATCCTTGAGATGCGGTGTAGGTAGTTGTAAGAGCTCCTGCAGCCAAGGAACCGTGAACAGTACCGGCTGCCCCTGCTTCAGATTGCATTTCCACTACCCTTACCGGCTGACCAAACATATTGGTTTTTCCATGGGCAGACCACTCGTCTACCCCCTCTGCCATAGGAGAGGACGGCGTAATGGGATAAATTGCCGCCACTTCTGTAAAAGGATAAGAAGCCAGTGCAGCAGCTTCGTTTCCGTCCATGGTTTTCATAATCTTTGTCATGACCTTTAATCCTCCTCTGTAAAAAATTTAAAATATTTTATTTTAAAAATCTTATCTCTAAGTATATGGTTTACTGTTTGAAATCTTCTTATAGATTTTATTGATCATATGTGGTTAATATTTTATTCTGTTGGTTCTCTAAAATGTGAATAAATTATTATCAGAATATTCACTCATATTTCCTTTCAACGGCCATATTAAATTTCTGATATAAATAAACTGAGAATTTTATTATCTCAGCACTTTTAACTCACACCCAACCAAACACTAATTCCCACCAAATAAGCCTGTTTTCTTTAGCCGGTAAATTTCTCCCCCTCTTCCCTGTTTAAATCACCTCCGCTATCTGGATTTTAAATATTATACCATAAACAAAAAAATTTTTACTACCCTATTTGTAAATCTTTCTAATTTTATGACGTCATTTTTTCTTCTAGTCCTCCAAATTAAGACGTATTATTAACAATTAATATGCATCATTCACCAAAATAATGAATTAATTCTGCTTAAAACTACTTCCCAAAGCATTAATACACATCTTTCGGTTTTAATTCCTGCACAAGTTTTTCCATTTGGTTTCTAGTAAAAAAGGCAGTAATCAAAGTAGCCGACAAATCGGCAGCAGGAAAAGCTAACCAAATTCCCCATAAACCAAGGTTGAAAATTCTAGGCAGAATAAGGGCCAGGGGAATAAAGAGCAACACCTGGCGCAGCATAGAAAGGAGTAAGGATGGAAAGGCTTTCCCTAGAGCTTGAAATAAGCCTGCCCCCACCACCTGGATCCCAATGACGGGAATCATGGCAATTGCCACCCGCATTACACTGCTCCCTTTGGTTATGATTTCACCATCATCGGTAAAAATACTCACCACCTGAGGGGCAAAAATTTCGCAGATCAACCAGCTTGAACTAGCTAAGGCAATTGTTGTGATTAAGGACAATTTAACCGTTTCTCTAATCCGATCCACCTTTCCGGCTCCATAATTAAATCCCGCTATGGGTTGCATTCCCTGAACCACTCCAAACACAGGCATGGACAAAAAGGCTATAACTTTGTTCACTATCCCTAAAATACTAATGTAAAGATCTCCTCCATAAAATTTTAAAGAATTATTCAAGACCATAGCAACAATGCTGCCCGAAATCTGCCGGACAAAAGAAGCAGAACCGACAGAAAATATTTCCCTTAAAATTTCCCGTTCCAATTTTAAATGTTGGAATTTCACTCTTAGAACGCTTTTACCGCTGTATAAATAAACCAAAACATAAATAAAAGAACAGAACTGGGAGATAATAGTGGCCCAGGCTGCCCCTTTAATGCCCATCTCCAGCGGATAAATAAAAATTGGGTCTAAAATGATATTTAAACCTGTTCCAATAATCATCGAAAACATAGCCGTTTTAGCATTTCCCTCTGCCCTGATCAGATTATTTGCAGCCACAGCAAAAGAATAAAAAACACTGCCTAGAAAAATTACGCTGATATAATCCCTGGCATAGGGCAAGAGAGTTTCCGTAGCCCCAAAAATCCTTAGTAAGGGATCAACAAAAAGCAAGCCGAAAATCGAAAAGGCAGAACTCAGAATAATTATGCCCAGGAAGGCATTACCTGCCGCCTTGTTAGCCTTCTCCCGCTCATTGGCACCTAAACTTCTGGATACGGCTGAGGCTGCCCCCACCCCAATGGTAAGAGCAAAGGCCAAGATAATAATTTGAATGGGAAAAGCAATGGCTAAACCACCAATCCCTTGGGAACCAACCCCCCGGCCAATAAAAATTGTATCCACCACATTATATAAAGCATTTACCAGCATCCCCACGGTAGCAGGTAAGGATAGGTTGAGCAAAAGTTTACTTATTTTTTCCGTTCCTAATCGTTCGCTTCTGTTTTGCATCTTATCTCACCTGAGTAATAATTTAATCAATAACCTTATTATACCTCTTACCAACCCTAGTGCCAAGCCGGCTCCCTTTGGCAAAAAACAAAAAAGACCGGGAATAATTCCCCGTCCTTTTAATTTGCTAAATAAGTACGCCTGGAAGGGGCATAGGGCTGAAAGACGGCCTTCTCCACCTTAAAATCCAGATCCATTATTAAAAGACCATTGTGCAGGAAGCGATTCCGGGCATAATAACGCAGATCCATAAAACGGGCAATTATTTTATTATTCCTTACCTCATAAAGAATGTGGAAAAAAGGGGTAAATTCCTGGAACACCCTGCCTAAGGGTGAACGGAGAAAAATTTCCTTCATTTCCTCTTTAATTTTTTCCAATTTGCAATAAATCTGCAGCTTTTTCCAAAAAAGATCCAAAGAACCTACCAAATGCCAGTCAGAATGTTTAACAATGAAATCCCACTTAAAAAAGCAGCATCTGGAAGGCAGCACAATTATTTTTACTTCTTCAGAAAGATGACCTAAGCAATTCTCAATTATTCTTTTAGCTTGACAACGAAAGGCCCAACGCAGCAAAGGATAAAAAACTAGAAAAAGAAAGGCAAATATTCCTTTCGCTTCCCAGTTTTTCCCGAAGGCAATCAGTAAAGAGGCCGTAATTAAAACAGGATCCACCAGGGTTAAAAGATTGGCTGTCCACATTTTTTTACTGAAGGGCCATAGGATGCGAACTCCATAAGAGTTTAAAAAATCCAAGATACTATGGGAAAAGGCTCCTAGAAAAGACCAATAGAAGAGATCAGAATAATTGTTCAAGGGATAAAAAGGCTTTAAAACTCCCGCTACAATCAAAGAAATAGACAATATTCCGGGGATAGAATGGGAAATTACCCTATGCTGTTTCAAATAGGCCAGGTCCCCCCAGCATTGGGCAATTATATCCAAATCCGGTGCAATCGCCCCCAGGGTACAAGCTGCTAAAATCCCGTTGGTTAAAGACACGCCTCCCTGGGAAAGCACACCAATAGCCATTCCAACCATCCCATGGGTAAAGGGATCCATCTTAACACCTCACTCCAAAAACAACATTATGTAAACAATTATAGCATTGACTTGTTTCCAGTGAGGCTGGTAGTTATTAACAATTAAAACTTTTTAAACCCTAGTTAAAAGATTGCTTTAAAATTTTTGCTGCCAAAATTAAATTGAGAAGGGATGCTTCTCACAAGGAAGCATCCCTCTTTACTCATAGGTATTGGATTATGGTAATCCTTCCGGTTGCATCTTCATAGCTTACTTCACAGCCATAAGTTTCACTGACAAAGCGAAGGGGAACAAATACCCTTCCCGGCGGGTAAATAAGCTCCGGAGCACAGTCAATTTCTGATTTTATTCCCGCAACAAGTACTTCCTTGGAACCTACGGTAAGCATAATCTCTATAGAATCATAATCTATCCTGACCTGCTTAGTAGTCCCCAGCCATTCCACTTCATAGCCCAGGCCTTCACTGACAAACCGCAGGGGAACTAAAGCCCTGTCCGCACCGACTTGGATGTAGGGAGCAGCATCCAAGACATATGGTTCTTCATCTATGGAGGCGTCAAGACTGTCAACAGTCAGCTTAATAATTCTAAATTTGCAGTCTTCAATGGTAAGCTCTGCCGTCTTTTGACTTCCCAGACTCGCTCCTCCCGTAGGATTGCTTAAACTAAGCTTAACTGTTTCTTCACCTTCTATTAAAATATCTTTAAACACCGGAATAGTAAAGGTTTGGCTGGTTTCCCCGCTCTTAAAGGTGAGAGTTCCCTTGGTCTCTGTGTAGTCCTTTCCTGCTTCTGCCGTTCCGTCGGCACTGGCATACTCAACCGTTACCGTCCCATCACTGCCACCTGTCCGTTTAACGGTTATGGTTGCACTACCGTCCTTTTCATTAACTGTGTAGCTGGCTTTGTCAAACTGGAGGGAACCCGGGGCCCAGCTGCTGCCTCCACCTCCGCCGCCACCGCCGCTTGGGGGAAGACTTAAAGTTATGGCTGTTGTTGACGGCCCATCGGTTGTCCAGTTACCCGCTTCATCTCCCGCCTCAACCTTAAACGTATATTCTGTACTAGGAGATAATCCTGTTACATTGTATTGGTTTATATCACCGTCTACGGTGGCAATAAGGTTGCCATCCTGATAAATTCGGTATGCTGTTACTTCTTTATTATCCCAAGCAAAATCCCATTCTAGAGTTAAGCTGGTTTGGCCAATATTGAAAGCTCTAAGGGCAGCATCAAACCAGTTGGGGACCTCCACGTCCCCAGGTTCCTGAGGTTCGTTGCCTGACTGGAAAATGGTTCCCCATTCTCCTACGGTAACAAAGGTATTCTTTCCAAAGGTAATTGCATATAGTGCGTTATTGGTCCATTTAACATGATTTTCCTCTTCATCAACTTTTCTGCTATATCTCCAGTTACCATCCCCGATGGCAGAAAAAGGTAATACCCAAATTTCCGCTCCAGGCTCAGAAAAATCAATACTCTGCCGTGCTTTACTAGGATAATTAAAATTTTGAATTGCTATTATATATCCATCTCCAAAGGAAACTCCTTTAAATTCCTGTCCGAATGAGAAACACGAGTTCAAATCTCCACCACTCATCACCCATATATTTCCATTTCCATATTCCTCGCCTACAACGACCAAGGTTTTATCATCGCCGGTTCCACAGAATACCAGATCATTGTAGGTTCGGTTAGTACTGCCTTCGTCAATATTGGCATTTACCCATGTTTCTCCATCTGTGGAAGTCAGATAAGCACCCTCAATACCTACCGCTGCAAACTGCCCATCGCCATCATAGGCTAGAGCATTAAGCTCAGGATATATTGTTTCTTCTTCGTTTTCTTCTTTCGGAATGACTTGTTTCCAGCTAATTCCTTGGTCATTAGAAACTACTATATAACCTTTCCAATCCTTTCTGCCTACTGCAATAAACCTATCATTCCCGTATGCCACATCATTCAACGTTGTACATCCCGGTATCACTATCACATTCCATATTTTACCATCATCAGATATTAAAGCAATGGCTTCTCTATTACCATAATCGAATCCAACAGCTAGAAATTTATTTCCGCCATAGGTAACGGCATTCAAATATAAATCAGACTTATTAACGGTCTCACTTGTTTCTTCTCCCTGTACTTGCACTACTATTCCTTCATCCGACCAAATTTCCCCATTACTTGAAATCAAAATTGTCCCGTAATCACCTACAGCAACATATCTCCCCCCGCCGTAAGTTACATCACGCAGCGTACCTGCATCAGTACTCCGGTTATGCCAAAATTCAGGGTAGTCCGATATGCCAGGGGCCATCGTCCCATAGGCAGCAAAAGCAAGGTCGATCTCCCCTTGGTTTGCCCCAATTTCCGTTAAAGGAATGGCAAACTCATAAACCTTATGCTGGTAGCCAACTTTATCGGTGTAGATAAAAGCAGCTTGCCCCCACTTGGTTTCCGGTACAGACACTTTAAACTCTTTTACACCTGCAGCTGTTTTCACGTAAACCTTGGCATAATCCTTATCCCCGTCCATGGTATTATCCGGGGTTACGTCGAAAACTACATATAAATTCTCCTCATCATTCATTACCCAGTTATAAATGTAGCCCTCCGGGTGGCCCGAGCCAGGATAGACATATTCTGCAAAGAAAGGAGTAATTTCCTTTACTTCATCAATCTTACCATCTACATTTATCTTGCCCGGTTGAGAATTTAATTGATAAGTATAGAAAGCAGAATCCATCCCAATGGTTTTATAGCAATTTTCCAGAGGGAATTGAAAAGGAATCTTGCTGATTACCTTGGCTTCGATTCTGGCCACTAGGGTTAAAACAGTGCTCCCTGCGGGGAAATCAAGCTCTAATCCTTTTTCGTCCAGATTCAGAACATCAAAATCCTGCCGTGATAGCTTAGCCAGCCAGATTGAAACCTTCTTCTCCATTGACTTTAAGCGGTGCTGCTTCCCCTAAAAAAACAGCATCCAAATGGGCGGATCCTCCCCCTTTTTTAACCAGTTTCACTTTTAATCTGCTGTCAGTAGGAAAATTGTCTAAGTTTAACTCTTTTTGCCTTAAATATTTATCAAAAGACAAACTTCCTGCCGGCTGCCAAAAATTATCTTTAAATATGTAGACAAATATTTTCCCGTTATCATTACTTTCCATCAACTTCTGGTTAGATGCAGCTACCGGTGATGCAGCAAGGGTTAATAACATTGCCGTTATCAGCAAAACTATCCAAAAACTTTTCCTTATTTTCCCCATAAAAACTAACACCTCCCTCAATATTTTTGTATTTGTGTAAAAAAATCAAAAACAAGTATTTCCAACCCCTTCCTGTTCACACCCCCTTGTTTAAAAATAAGAAAAACAAAAAACCGGCTCGCTACTGCAAGTCGGTTTTTAAAAAATGAATAGTGGATGGGAGAAGCAAGAATACAATAGCAGGATTTATTCTATCCTACCTTTCTGGAAAATTTTGTAAATAAAGCTGATGTTGCCTAATTTTTATTCTGTCTTTTTTAACATTTTTT
>DUMD01000065.1 GCA_012840065.1 Clostridia bacterium | reverse complement strand
GATTAATCCTACGCGAGCCGTAAAGGTAATCTTTTTTTAAAAAAAATCTCAACTGACCGGTATTACCCCACCAGCCTTCTGCATAGTTGAGGATATACCGGTAGTCCTCCATAGTGATTGGTCTAATCACCATGTTTTCACCCCCAGGCACTCCTCACTGGTTTTATTCTAAATAAGTAAAAAAATTCCTCTATTTTTATCAGAAAATTTTTAAAATTATCTTTTGCTTAATTATTATTGGCATATTCTTTTAGTTTTTTCATAACAAAATGGTGAACCGTCCCCGGGGGATAATTACCTAAAAAATCAGGACTGCCTGCCTGGACTTTGGTAAGTATTTCCAAACCCTCATCAACTTCTGTTATCGGGAAAATATGAAACATACCTCTTTCTACAGCATTTATCACCTGATCCTTTAATAATAAGTCATCAATATTCTGAAAGGGGATAATAACTCCCTGGTATCCGGTTAAACCTTTAGCTTGACAAACATCATAAAAACCTTCTATTTTTTCATTGATTCCCCCCACCGGTTGTACTTCGCCCTTCTGGTTAATTGAACCGGTTACCGCTATTCCCTGATCCAGATGCAACCCGCTTAGGCTGGAAATGATTGCATAAAGTTCTGCTAAAGAAGCGCTATCCCCATCTACCAATCCATAGGATTGTTCCAGACAAATGCTAGCTGAAAAATTCACTCCCATTTTTTGACCGTACTTTTCTTTAAGGTAACCAGCTAGAATCAGACTGGCCTTGTTATGAATTTTCCCGCTCAGCTCACTTTCCCGTTCAATATTAATAACTCCTTTAGTGCCTTTCCAGGTTGAAGCAGTTATTTTTAAGGGTATTCCAAATCGATAATCTCCAAAATCTAAAATTGAAATAGCATTTACTTGGCCAATTTTGCCTCCTTTTACATCTAATAAAATCTTATTGTCTAGAATAAGTTGATTATAAAACTTAACCCCCTGTCCCTTTCTTCTGTTCATCTCAGACCAGCTTTTAGTAAGATGTTCCTCTTTTAAAACTGCACGATCATCTATACTTGCCCAAAAAATTGCCTCTTTCAGAATATCTCTAATAAGTTTCAAGCGGGCCGTAATCTTTTTCTGGCTACCGGCAAGGCGCGAACTATATACTATTAGTTTATCCAAAGCGCCAATGTTTATCTCATATCCCCCATTTCGCCGGCAAAATTGAATAGCATACTCAGCCAATTGTAAACAGCTTTCTTCAGTCAAAGGACAATTATCCTTAAATTCCGCTTTCACTTTAAAAAGATCACTAAATTCCTCACTGTATTTATTCAATAAATAATAATACTTGGGCTCTCCAAACATTATTACTTTTAAATTTAGGGGCAAAGGTTGGGGAGTTAAAACATTTAAGCTGGAAAACCCAAGCCGGTTGGACAAGCTCTCTATTTTAAGCAGTTTAGATTTAAGAATCCTTTCCAAACCTTCCCAACTGCCTAATTCCCTCAACACCTCCCGAGCATTTAAAATTAAATATCCTCCATTAGCCAAATGAACTGATCCTGCTTTAATTTTAGTAAAATCAGTTACAAGATATTGATCATTGCTTATAAATTCGATTTTTCCAAATAAATTACTATAAGTGGGATTTTTTTCAAAAATTACCGGAGCCCCAGCTTCTGGCTGACTAGTGACCAGAACATTTACCTTATAACGAATAAATTCCCGTTTGCTCCAATCAATTACTTCCACTTGAGTCAAATCTGCATTATTGGTTATTCTAAATAAGGAAGAATGTTTGACTAAATCCAATCCCATTTCTTCCAAATAAGCAATTATTTCCGGATTAGAATTATATTCATCCTTCAAAGGACTAAGAAGCTGCTCTATAATGCGCCTACTTATAGCATTTTCCAGTTTGCCTAATTTAAGATAAACATTTTTTTCCTCCTGAGAAATACGATTTATTATCGCATAGGTAAATTCTAATAACCTTGCTGAATTCTCTTCTATCTCTTCCTTTTTTTGCTTATCTAATTTTTCATAAACTTCTGACGTTATCTTTTTCCCTTCAATTAAGGGAGAAATCTCAAAATTACCATCAACTAAACTTATAGTCAAATTAAGTGAAGAAGCCAATTCGCTTAACTTACTTAGTAAGGAATTTTTGATTTCCAAATAGTATTCTATGAACCGTCTTCTGCTTCTATCATATTTCAAGCTTGTTAATTCCTTATTCAGGCAAACCTTATATTCTTCTACTAATTTTTTAATTTTTTGTGCAAACTTGACAGCTTCTCCTGGTTTAAAAGAAAGGAGAATTGGACTCTCAGGCTCCTTAAAATTATAAACATAACACCAATCCAACCCGTCCTTTTGTTTTTTTGCATATTCCTTAACAATATTTTGGATTTCATCCTCCATATTGGTATCTTCGTCGCCTACGCAAAAAATGTTATATCCATAATCATCCATTTTTAAGCCAAAATAAATTGATTTTATAGCTTCTTCCTGCCCTATTGAATTTCTAAGTTTAAACTTCCTGTCGTTTAATTTATGCTGTAATTTAGCAAAGTTAGGTTGGATTGTTAGTTGAGAACAACCCAATTCCCTTCTAGCCCTCAATCATTATCCCCCCTCTTGCAAAAACGCTTCCATATATTTTATGTCTATTCTTTTGTTTAGGGATAAATGATTAAAGAGCAGATAAAGTCCAATCAAGAAAATCTAAGTTTAAACTAGGTTATTAAGAGCAGCCAATAGGGCAGCATGCAGAATAGTAATAATAACCATCCCTATTTCTTTACTTTCAATATCTTCTAAGTTGGCAGGATTAGTAGTTAAAGCAAGGGCAAGACAAACCAAAGCCAACAAAAAAGATACCAAAAACAAAGGATTAATCTTAAAAATAGCAATCAAACCTAAAATCATTGCCAAGGCTGAATAGATTATAACTACAACTTTAGCCTTTGCTAAGCCAAATGCTTTCCTAATAAAAGCAACAGTAGTGAGTTTAGGTGGATTGGCAGCAAGATCAGCCGGTATATCAGATAAATGATGTTGCATTAACCAGGAAATGCAAAATGTGGAATGGATAACCCCTGCTACTAATACAGTCCTATCCAAACTATTAGCCAAAAGATAATGACTCCCTAAAACAGTTAATAAAACTGCCGGCCATGCTACCAACCATTCTCCTAAGAATGGTCTATAAGCCATCCTCAAGGGAGGATAAGTATAAGCATAACTGGCAGCAATACCTAATCCAATTACTAACCAAACCCAATAGTCAAAAAAGAAGGAACTCAGCAAACAGATTGTTAGGCTAAGAAAAGTAGATATCTTTGCCAATCCAAGTAAGTCCTTTAAAGTAAGCATTCCCCTTTTTATTACCTTACTTCCCCCTGAAAATCTTGCCCCATTTACTATATCAGTACCGCTCAGCCAATCTTCATATTCATTAATTGCATGGGCTAGGATTCCTTGAATAAGTAAAACAGTTAAACAAAAAAGCAGGATTTTTGCAATTATAACCGCGCTAAACCCTACTTTCTTTACTGCAATACTTCCTCCTAAAATTACCCCGCATATCCCCCAGGACATCAGAGGAATAATCCTAATTAAGCACACAATTCCTTTTAACTTCATCTTTGCCTTTAAAAGTTTTTCCGTTAGCCCCACCCTTTTAAACTTACCCCCAATCCTTAACTTGTTCTTGCTTCAGTCAAATCCACAATTAGTCTTAAAGCATTTTTAGCTTTACATTCAGGTAAAGGAAGTAAGCATTCCCTTGCCCGTTGGCTGAACTGCTCTGCCTTTTTTTGAGCATAACTAATTGAACCCGTTTCTCTGATTATTTTGTAAATTGCAGCAAAATCCGGTTTTTTGCTTTTAATTATGTTTATAATCTCCGACCCTTTAGAAGAATAATTAATTCCATGGATAACAGGCAGAGTAATTATCCCCTGCTGCAAATCACTTCCAACAGGCTTGCCTAGAGTCTTTTTATTAGCAGTAAAATCCAAAATATCATCCCGGATTTGGTAAGCCATGCCTAAATTAAAACCATACTGGGATAAAAGATCAACAACCTCTTCAGGTGCTTCACTGTATAAAGCACCTAATTTACAACAGGTTGCAATGAACCTAGCAGTTTTTTTCTCTATTCTTTGAAAGTAATCATCTTCCGTAATCAAAGTATTAAATTGGCAGCTTAACTGTTCAAACTCGCCTTCTGTCAGTGTATTAATAATTTGAGCCACAGCTTCAACACCTTCCTTGCCAACACTGCCAACTAGGTTTAAAGCCTTGGCATAAAAAAAGTCTCCCAACAATACTGCAATTTGATTATTCCACTTTGCATTTACACTCATCTGCCCTCTTCTGGTATCCGAATTATCAATGACATCGTCATGAAGCAAAGATGCCATATGCACCAGCTCTAAAGCAGCAGCCAATGAAATAACTCTATCGTCCCTATATTTACTAAAGCCTCCGGATAAAAGAACTAAAATAGGTCTTAACCCTTTACCGGAACCGCTGAGAAAGTATTCAGTTACTCTAGCAAGCAACGGGTTAGAAGATTTAACAACCTCCCTCACCTTTTGCCCTACACGTTGTAAATCAGTTTCTAATTCTTGCACAACCCCTTCTAAGGTCAATCAAATTCGCCTCCTTTTTTTTCTTTATTATCCCAATTACTGTAAGAATTATTAGCATCAGACAGAAGATAGCAAATAAAAAAAGCCCTTAAAGATTTTAAAGGGCATCCTAAATGCTAAAAAATAGCTAAAGTATAACTTTTAAAAGACAGATATTTTTCGAAAGACTTCTACTGCTTAGAATTATCCGGTTTGTAATCGTTTACCAGGTTTACAATTAATCTTGCCAGTACCTTTCTATCCTCCTCCGTTCCCGCTCTCCACAGTTCATGAAGAATCATTTGTTCCGGATTAGCAGGATCTATTTTATCAGCTAAAAAATTACCTATTCTAAAAGCTAGATCATCAACTTTTTCTTCTGAGATTCCTACCCCTTCTGCCATCCTTACTGCCATACCTAATCTCTTTTTCCAATCCTCCCAGCTTACATTATTCCCTATTTTCAAATTGAAACACCTCCATTTTTATTCCCGATTTAAATCTTTCCCTTTCATCTAAATACAAAACCTTAATTACAACTTTTAATCATAAACTTTAGGAACATGTTTCATTTATATGGTTAGCATATATTTTTTCCTTATTTTTATACGATATAATAATTTTCAGCGTCTAGGAAAAAATAGTTAAGCTTTAGATATTTTAAAAGAAAATACAAGAGTCATTTTACAACCCATTAATTAAATATCCGGATTAAAAAAATAACCACCATAATCGTAGCTATCGTCAGCTTATACACCGTACCTAAAATATAACCTAAAAAGACCCCAACCCCTAACCTTAAAGAACCGCGTATTTCTTTCCCATAATATATTTCTCCTAACACCATACCTGCAAGCTGTCCAATAATTAAACCAGGAAGACCGCCTAGGGCTAACCCAACTATGCTCCCTAACAACGCACCATAGATCCCATGTTTTGATGCTCCCATCTTTTTTACTGTAAACAATCCAACCAGATAATCACCCACTAAGCCAAGTAAAGTTAAAAACAAGAACAATAACAACCAGGGGACAGTTATACTTGTAAAACCGGTTGTTAAAGCATAAACAAAAATTCCGATCAAAATTAAAGGAAAACCGGGCAAAACAGGAAGAAAAATTCCCAGATAGCCAATGGCGATTAGGATTAGGGAAAGAATAAAAATAAACTGATTCATGCTGTACCTCCTTAAAGCAAAATTTTAACTATTTAAACATATAATATTTTTCCCCTTTTAGATATTGTGCTAAAATTAAAACGATCTATATTAATAAAAGATGATTTATATTTTAAACAAAACAGGAGGGCAAAATGATATCTGAAGAAAATATTAAGCGGATTAATGAGCTGGCTAAAAAGCAAAAAACAGTTGGTCTCACCCCCCAGGAAGCAGAAGAACAACAATTTTTAAGACGGTTATATGTGGAAACAATTAAAAAAAATTTAAAAAACTCATTAGAACAGCTTAAATTTCAAAAAAGACATAATCACCAATGTTCCTGCGGCCACTGTCATCCTAAAAATTAGTTCAGGAGGTATCATCCCTTCTGAACTAACTTTTTTAGGATACATGATATTTTAAAGTTAACCTATCATTGATATAAACATATCTTTATTTAAAGGTTATGCTTGTGTAAAAAGAAAGAACTGGACCTATCATTATAAATTTGATAACATGTGATTAATTCAAAAATTAAAGGGGGCTTCCTTTTGCTTGACCTGAATAAATTTATTCTCGTACTTATCCTTACGGTTATTATTCACACCATCGACACTCTCTCCTATTCAGTAAGAATAGCAGGAGTGAGAACTAATAGACTAGCTACGGCCTTTTCCCTGTTTAATATAATCGTACTGGCTTCCAGAACAGCAAACCTCATCCAGGCCCCCATCTTAGGAAGCATAGGGGATTTGGCCATCAAATCCAATAACATCATAGCCGTAACTGTTAGTTTTCGTTTAATCATATTTGCTGCCACAGTTGGTAGTATCATTGGCGCAGTATTAATCCCAACCTTTGTTAACCTCTTTATACATCTAATCATTCAGCTTGAATCTAAAGGTTCGGTAACTAAAATGATTTTAAGCTCATTTACCCTCCATAATCTAAAAAAACTAAAGGGTAAAATTAAAAATATTAGTTATAAACAAGTAAAAAACCATACAAAAACAGATCTGCCTATGTCTTTTTTATTTTTAAATATTCTTATTACATCCGTTCATACGATTGGAGTCCTATCAGCTATTTACGCCGGAGTATTGATTCCCCAGTTTCGACTAACAGCAAGCCAGTTATCAGGAATCATTAATGGAATTGCCACAATTTTATTAGCAGTAGTAGTAGACCCCAAATCAGCTGTTATAACTGACCAGGTCCTGCAGGGCAAAAGAAAGAAAAGTGATGTAAATTCGATGGTTATTTACCTAGTAGGAGGGAAAATACTGGGAACACTCTTAGGACAACTCCTCTTTATTCCCGCTTCTAAAATTATAGTATTTTTCACTCAATTAATCGTCATGAACTAATAAAGGGTTAGCCAAAAGGCTAACCCTTTATTAATTAGTTTACTGTATAACTGTTTTTAGTTTAATTAGATCATCTTCCCCTAATAAACCAGTAATATCCTCCCAGGCTTGTTTAAGTTTTTGGTAATCGGAAGAAGAGAGGGACTGATCCTTTCTCTGCTCATAATCTTTTATTGCCTTCTCTACCGGCAATACACGATAAACCGGTTTACCATGAGCCAATCTCTGTACCCAGGTAGGAATATAAACAGCATTCCGCAAAACAGTTTGATTGGCCTGCCAATCCTTTTCGATTTCTAATATTAAAACAATACTGCTATCTCGATACCTTTCTTTTTGATTAGAAATAAAGTTACCCATTGAATAAATAACCAATCCTTCTCTAATTCCTTCCTCAGAATTAACAAAAATTTTCTCCGCCGGCTGCAGGACATGGGGATGACTGCCAATAATAACATCAACCCCATAACCTATCACTTTTGCAGCCAATTCTTTTTGAAAATCATTCGGCTGGCGCTGGTATTCATTACCCCAATGTATGCAAGCAATGATGAAATCAGCTTTTAATTCCTTAGCCTTTCGAACATCATTTTGAATTAGGTTTTCATCAATTAAATTTATCAAGTAGGGCTTATCTTTGGGAATGGGAATTCCATTTGTTCCATAGGTATAAGCTAAAACTGCAATTTTTATCCCTTTAATTTCTTCTAAAAAAATCCGATTTTTTTCCTCATCATTTCTTGCGGTACCAACATATTTAAGTCCATATTTATCCAGGTTAT
This sequence comes from Clostridia bacterium, assembly GCA_012840065.1. GTDB lineage: Bacteria > Bacillota > DUMD01 > DUMD01 > DUMD01 > DUMD01. The sequence continues at coordinate 13,669 of DUMD01000065.1, read as the reverse complement.
CCAGAGTAGCTAAAACACCCGCTTCCCCCCGATCCAAAGCATGGTTATTAGCCGTGGTTACGAGATCAAAACCGGAATTTTTTAAGGCCGCTGCCAATTCACTGGGACTGTTAAATCTAGGATAACCAGTATATTGGCGATCTTTACCGGCTAAAGGAACCTCTAAATTACCCAGTGTTAAATCAGCTGAAATAAGATAGGGCTTAATCTCTTTAAAAAAATGATCAAAATTATATTCACCAGTAGACTGCTGATAACCGGCATTAATTTGGGGAGAATGCATCATAATATCACCTACAGCCGCCACTGTAACCAGGCTTGTCCTAGGTTCTGTTATCATTGTTTCTTCTAACTCTTGATTCTCTCGGCCTTGGAACAGCAAGGCCTGTAATCTACCTTCTTGTGATAAGTGAAAACCAGCTAAAAGTCCCAAAATTACGATAAAACTAAGAAATATATTCCTTTTTTCCATTTTTATCATCCTTTTCTTACCCTTTTATCTATTAGCTTCATTTTATCCAATGATAATTTATTAGGCAAATTAATTCAAGTAAATATTTAATTACAAATCAATTAACAAAAAAACAACTTGCAATTGCAAGTTATGCAAGTTGTTTTTATTAATCCTTTTTTTATTTAACAAGTAAGATAAACGCTAATTAAACAAACCTTTCCATCGTTAATCTTAACCATAAAAACATCAAAGTCATCTTTACCAAAGGTATAGTGAATCTCGTTATTTTCATTTAGCTCCCGTTCTCCATAAAGCTGATATACCTTTTCCAGCGGGTCTCCTACCTTTAACCCCCTGACAGTTGAATAATCAGCAGAATCAGTTGTAATCCTAATAACTCCAGTTTTATCCAATATTTCAACTATAACATTATCGTAATATAGCCTACTTCCTTCCCTATTCACACTATCAATAAAAATAGTTTCAGTTTTTAGCGGTTTTCCTAATACTGACTTAACCCTTTCTTCAGGGTCATACACCTTAATACCAGCAAGTTTCAAATCATCCAAACCCACTTCAGTACTCGCCTGGGCCATTTTGACAACAGAAGATTGATCTGATTCACTTGAAGAAAAACTACTTTTCTCCTGATTTAAATCACTCCTCTGGATTGCGACAAAGCTGCACCCTATTAGCAACAGCATCGCCATTAAAATTAGCAAATTTAATCCTATAAACCGGTACAATTTCCCTTTCATTTTTATCCTCCCTTTATCTGTAAAAATCACAGTCAAGCACACTCTTGTTTGCCCGGTTTTCAACTTTATTAATTCCACATTTTCATCCATTTCATACATCTTTTTACATTTGTTTTTCAGCACATCTTTCAATAGACTTAGGTATTTATTTTCTCCATCTTACCGATGATTTCCTGCTCAATTTCGACTAGTGGGGAAAGCTTATCCTACTTTTTATGAAATCTTAAAATCAGCTCTAGTAAAAACAGGTATTGCATAATATATTATGCAATACCTCTTCCTAATTGTATCTAAAATAAATCTTCTTACCTCATATCCAATACCCTCAGGCTAACTCAACCTTCTCCATTTCGATCTTTCTATTTTTGCCATAACTCAAAATAAAAAAGGTTATATCATCTGAAGGAGGCTTATCTCCTATAAAATTAACTACTTCTTTTAAAATTGTTTCTTTTAAATCATATGCTGACTGATTAACTCCCTCTTCTAAAATCTCATATAACCTTTCCTCTCCAAATATTTCTCCATTGCTATTGATAACTTCTGTTAACCCATCAGTAAAAAAGAGAATTTTATCTCCCGGCTCTAAATTTAACTCATAGTTGATATAAACAGGTTCATACAAATTACCTAACTTGCAAATTGGAAATCCCTCATGTTCTAAAAACTTTTTCTCCTTATTTCGACTAATAACTATGGGCGAAGTATTAATACCGGCTGATGAATAAATAAGTCTCCCGGTTTCAACATTAAAAGTAGCTAAAAGCATGACAATATACATATCAGCCGGAAAATCTGTTTCATTATAGATCCTATATAACTCCTGTAAAACCGTATTCGGATAAATCTCTCGATCAATATTTTTAGAAAAATTCCTTCCTTCTATAGTTTGATAAATAAAAACCGTCATCATAGCTGCCGGAACCCCATGGCCGGCCACGTCACCTATATACATTCCGATAACCTTTTCTGTTAAAGGGAAAATATTATAAAAATCCCCTCCCAGCCTTTCCGAAAAAATATAGTCTGCACTAAATTCAACCTCCCCAAAGCTTAAAAAATCAGCAGGTAAGAATGCCTGTTGAATTCTTTTAGCAGAATCCAAATCGCTTAATATTTTTTCATTTACCTCCGCAATCTGACTGGTCCTTTCTGCAACAAGTTTCTCAAGATTGTTGGCATAATCGCTAATTTCCTGCCGTGCTTTATAAAGATCTTCATAGGGGCGATATACATTATGAATAAACAATAACTTAAAGAATAAATAATAAGAAACCAATTTATAAAGATGACCGACTAAATTATATGTATCATAGACACTTAAATATAAAGTAAAAGCTAATTCGCCGCAAATACTAATTATTAATGCTGATACAAACAAAACATAAATTTTTTCCTTATATACCCTATACTGTTGTAAAAACAAAAGCACAGATAGGCTAAGCAAAGATATAACAAAATATTCAAGGTAAATTTTAGTTTTAGTCAAACCAACTCCCTCAATATACATCGGAGGTAAAATTTGAGGACAATAATTAACGATTATTAGAAAAGCAATAGCCAATGTACAAGCCGGGACAAAAAAAATCCACGGGGAAACCCTTCTCTCTGTATCTTTACGAGGAATAAACCAGCTTATAGTCAGGCCTATGGCCATGCAGAGCCTAGCAACAATCCAAAAAGTTGTTGCTTTAGGCGCAGAACTGGAAGTAAAAAATACCGGCATCCCATTGTATGACAGCGCATGAAACATGTCAAGCAATCCGACTAGAAAAAAAAGACAGCCCAAAAAAAGGGAACGTTTATTACCTGTCCAACTATAGGTATAAAAAGTAACAGCAAAGATTGAGAAACTAACTACACAACTCATAAGTTCGAATAGATTATGCCAAGTTAAGTAGAGATCAACAGGGAATATCTTATACAGATAAGGTTCGAATACTCCGACCAAATACAAAACCAAAAGAGCAATTACTCCTGTCCAAAGCATAATAATATATCCCTTAATATATTCTGATAATTTATTTTTTCTTTCTACTTTTTGTTTCTTTATAAAACCCATCTCTTTTACTCCTTGTCTAAATTTGTCCTATTTGAAAAGCTTAGTCTATAATAGCATTCGACGGTTACCGACTAATACCTCCCCCAAATAAGGCTATTTTTAGTCTTTTTACCAAATTTTGTTTAAAAATGCATTTCAAGTCTATTTGCTAATTGAGCGGAATTAAAAAAATCGAAGCCAACTAGCTTCGATTCCTCCATCTAATCATTTTGTTTTTAATTAACCAGCTGTGGATAAAAAATTCTACCCCTGCAAATAATATACCGGCATAAACTGCTCCTAATAAAGTTATAGAAGCAGAGAAAAAAATAAGTTGAACAATCCAGATCAAAACCGCGACAATTATTGCATCAGCAAGTGCCGCTGAAAATGCCGATGCCCTAACCCTCTCTCCTAAAAGATAAAAATCAGCATAATAAGAAGCAATGGCCAGAATGATTCCCCAGATACCAATCTGAGGAAAAGAACCAAATTCTACCCCCCGAAAAAGTAAATGGGCTATAAATAAAATGAAAGGAAATGTAAGTAACTTTAAAATTAAAGTCTCCATATCTGCCTCCTTAGCTAAATTTTTCTCTCCTATTAAATTTAGCTTAGATTAAGAAGCATTTTTTATACTAAAAATCCAAAATTAAAATAATAAAACCCCTGACTAATCAGGGGAAAATTTCCGCATTTATAATTATAATATTTTACTTAAAAATGCTTTCGTTCTTTCATTTTGAGGATTGAGGAAAATTTGTTCCGGCGTTCCTTCTTCGATAATCCGCCCTTCATTCATAAAAATCACCCTGTCAGCAACTTCCCTAGCAAACCCCATCTCGTGAGTCACAACTACCATAGTCATCCCTTCTTTAGCTAGGTCAAGCATAACCGACAAAACCTCACCTACTAACTCCGGGTCTAAAGCAGAAGTAGGTTCATCAAACAACATCAGCTTAGGCTCCATCGCCAAAGCCCGGGCAATAGCAACCCGCTGCTGCTGCCCACCGGATAATTGGGAAGGATAAGAATCTTCCTTATCAGCTAACCCTACTTTCTTTAAAAAATACCTACCTTTTTCAATGGCCTGCTCTTTTGGCATTTTTTTAACCGTTATTGGACCCTCAATAACATTACCTAAGGCAGTCATGTGGGGAAATAAATTAAATTTCTGGAAAACCATCCCTATTTGGCTGCGTAAACGATTTATATTTTTAAGAGAATCATCAACTAATTTACCATTAACCTCCCGTTTACCAATCATTTCCCCATCTATATAAACATTTCCACTATCCGGTTTTTCTAAATAATTTATACATCTAAGAAGCGTACTTTTCCCTGAACCGCTGGGGCCTATGATTACAACAACCTCACCAGGTTTAACGTGTAAGTTTATATCTTTTAAAACATGTAATTTGCCAAAACTTTTGTTAAGGTTCTCAACCAAAATCATTACCGTTCTTCCTCTCTCAACTAAAGGTCAGTGCAATTATACACTTTCACTCATATACAGTCAACCTACGTTCAAGACGACCAAAAATTAATACAAAGATAGTTGTCAGCACCAAATAAAGTAAGCCGGCAGCCACAAAAGACTCTAATGGTCTAAAGGTAGAGCTGCTAATATGAGTTGCCGTTCTCATCAACTCAACCATAGCAATGGTAGTAACTAAAGAAGAGTTTTTGAGCATAGAAATAAATTCATTACCCATAGGAGGTATTAATCTTCTATAGGCCTGGGGAATAATTATCCTGCGCATGGCTTGGGCATAAGACATTCCTAAAGAATAAGCAGCCTCTAATTGACCCTTATCAATCGATTGAATACCCGCCCTAATAATTTCAGCTATATAGGCTCCGGAACAAACACTCAAACCAATGACCGCTGCTGAAAAAGGAGATAGTTCTATCCCAACTTGCGGTAGGCCAAAATACAAAAAGAATAATTGGACCAAAAGAGGCACACCTCTAATTACCCACGTATATAAACTGGCAGGAATTGATAAAAATTTTGACTTTGAAATTTTAGCTAAAGCGACAAACAACCCTATAATTGTACCAAAAGTAATAGATAATACTGTTAGTTGCAAAGTCATTATAGTCCCTTCTAGAAGAACGGGCAGGTATTTTACAAGAAAACTAAAAAAGCCCACCATCATAATATTTCCACCTCTCATTAATACGGCTAAAAAACAACTTAAACAATCTGCGGACTAGTCCGCAGATTGTTTAAGATACCAATTTACTTAACATCTTTTGTAATATCTTCACCAAACCATTTTTCAGAGATTTTGCCAAGAGTACCATCAGCCCGCATATCATCGATAGCTTGATTAATTGCATCTAAAAGTTCTTTATCTTCTTTTCGTACAGCTATTCCCATAGGTTCATATGATAAGCTAATATCTGTTACTTTGAATTCACCGGGTTTTTGGGTCATATAATGACGGGCTGTTAGCTCATCAACCACCATAGCATCTAATCTACCAATTGCTAGATCAGTAAAGGCTTCTGTATATGCACTGTAAAGCTTAAGATTCTTTTCATCCAAATCAGGAATGGTCTTAGCAGATTTTTCTCCGGTACTACCTAACTGGGTACCTATAATCTTACCCTTCAAGTCTTCAACAGTCTTTATTTCGTCATTGCTGCTTTTTACTACAACAACCTGATCTGTTGCAATGTAAGGAGTTGAAAAGTTTACCGCTTGCTTCCTTTCTTCCGTAATACTCATTCCGGATAGAATGATATCAAATTTTTTAGATTGAAGAGATAAAATAACCCCATTCCAATCAGTTGGCTGCCATTCCATTTCTACACCAAGTCTTTTGGCTAATTCATTTCCAAAATCAATATCAAAACCAACTAATTCGTTTTTATCGTTACGATAGCCCATAGGTGGAAAGGCATCATCCAAACCGGCAACTAATTTGCCAGCATCTTTTACTCTTTGCAGTGAACCATCACCGGTCTGTTCATTTTGTTGAGCCTGTTGTTTTTCCCCTCCACAGCCTGTCAATATCATGGATAAGGTCATTGTTAAAATCAAGATAAGAATTAAAGAAAACCGCAATTTTTTCATCTGTCATTTCTCCTCCCAGCATCTATTTTTATCCCTTAGCTACCAGTTCTAGATCCCTCACTTCTTTAAAAAGGGATAAGAACTCGCCCTTCTTGGATAACGAAATCTTCACATGAAATAAGTTTAAAAATTAATTGCTGCGAAGATCCTCGTTTATCCTGCTATTATTTTAATATGATAAAGTAATAAAGTCAATGCCCTAAATTAAAATTTGCCTCTTGGCAAATTTTAATTTTCCAACTTTAACTTTGCTATGTTAACTAAATAAAGTAAAGGGTTAAATTATTCTCACTGTCACAATACATAATATTGCAAAACAGTTATTATGGTACCTAAAATATTGAACGAATAAACCTTAAATTTTCTATCTATTATTTAACCTTTTACTAATTTCTCTTCCAATTACTACTCCGGAAGCAGCAGCCTGGGCCAATCCCCTGGTTAAACCTCCCCCATCTCCTCCTGTGAATAAACCTGAAATTTCCGTTTCAAAGCTTTTGGTTAATTTCGGCCTTGCAGAATAAAATTTTGTCTCCACCCCATAAAAAAGGGTGTGTTCAGAGGCCATACCGGGGGCAATTTGATCCAGGGCATAAATCATTTCAATCAGGTTTTGAATAGTACGATGGGGAAGAACCAAACTTAAATCCCCTGGAACTGCTTCTTTTAAGGTAGGTTCAACAAACCCCCTGGCTATTCTGCTCACAGTTGATCTTCTGCCCTTAATTAAGTCCCCAAACCTTTGTACGATTACACTGCCATTAGACAACATATTAGCTAACCTAGCCACTGATTTCGCATATTCGATAGGCTGATTAAAAGGTTCAGTAAAATGATGGGATACTAAAAGAGCAAAATTAGTATTTTCACTACCTAACCTTTTATCTAAATAGCTGTGACCGTTTACGGTCATTATCCCGCTGTGATTTTCTATCACCACATGACCATTAGGATTAGTGCAGAAGGTTCGTACCTGGTCCCCAAATTGTTTCGTATGATAAATAAGCTTACCTTCATAAAGAACATCCGTAATATGTTCAAGCACCACAGAGGATACTTCTACCCGGACCCCAATATCAACCTGGTTATTGTGTAGATGAAGATTGTGTTGCTTCAGCTCACTGATAAACCAATCAGAACCGTCTCTGCCCGGAACAACAACCACATAGGGAGCAGTAATTTCATCACCATTGGCTAACCTAACACCGACTATCTTGGCTGAAGCCGAATTACTGTCTTTACTCACCAATAAATTAGTAACCATAGTCTGGTGTCTAATTTCAATTTTATCTTTCAAATACTCATATTGTCTTGTCAAAATCTCTCTGTTTTTTTCTGTCCCCAAATGTCTTACTACAGCCGGCAACAACTTCAAACCTGCAGCTGCAGCCAACCTTTTAATTTCCTTAATATTTGAATCTTCATTACCAAAAGTTTCCGGCGGAGCCCCAAAACGAAGATTAATTTCATCAACATATTTAATCAAAGCCAATACTTCACTTTTGGACAAATAATCCTGCATCCACCCTCCAAATTCGGTGGTAAGATTAAACTTCCCATCGCTATAAGCACCTGCACCACCCCATCCCCCGGTTATAGAACAGGTGGGAAGACAGCCTGCATAATTAGTTTTAGTAGATGGACATTTATCTATTTTTCCATCTGAAATCGGACAATAACGATGGTAGATATCTTTTCCTTTATCGAGCAGTAAAACTTTCGCCTGCGGACATTGGTGATAGAGTTCAAAGGCAGTAAAAATTCCCGCTGGACCCGCACCCACGATAATTACATCATAATGAAAACCGCTGGCCAATTCATTCCTCACTCCTTTAGCTGATTATTGTTCTAGATTCCTCACTATATAAACTTTATTCTATAAAAGGTTTAATTCTTTCTCTAACTTAACAATATCCCAGTTATTGTTCATAAATTTTTTCTCTCTTATTTTTTTTGATCGACTTACTGTGAAGATAAAAGAACCGTGTTTATTTAGCCAGAAAATAAGGTTAGCATTAAAATTATCTTAAACTTAATTCTAAAAGAATGCAAGCCACAGAATCTTGGCAATTAAAGAAGGAATAATAAAATACACATAAAAATGCACCGCCAAATATGGGCTTAAACCTAACATTTGGGGTGCATCTTAATTTAAGCATATTTATTCGGAAATCATTTCTTCTGCAGCTTTATTTAGCAATTCTTGTTTGGCATCGAAAAGCTTTTTCGATAAATCAACATGATAGCCATGGGGATTTTTCAAACGTTTATACTCATCCCAGAATGTATTTAAATCCCGCCGGCAATGTTCTTTTATTTCCTCCAGAGATGGACATTCATAAACCAGCTTTCCATTTTCAAAAATTGGCACCAAAAGTTCTTTTGCTCTAAAATCAGTTACTATCTTTTTCTTCCAAGTTTCAATAGGATCAAACATTAATAATGGCTTGCTGCAATCCAATTCTTCATCCGCAAACATAATCAAATCCCCTACTGCTTTACCTGTATCATTTTTATATAACCTGACAACTTTTTTATAACCGGGATTTGTAATTTTTTCAATATTATCGGATATTTTTATTTTAGGCACTAGTTTTCCGTCTTCTTCCTCCGCACACATCTTATAAACTCCACCTAGAGCCGGACAGTCAAAAGAAGTAATTAAGTTCGTTCCCACTCCCCAAACATCAATTTGTGCACCTTGAATCTTCAAATCCCGAATAATATCTTCATCCAAATCCCCAGAGGCAACAATCTTCGTTTTAGTCAGGCCGGCCTCATCCAACATCTTCCTGGCAACCTTAGATAAATAAGCAAGGTCTCCGGAATCAAGTCGAATACCAAGCAGCTCATACCCCTTTTCCCGCAGTTCTTTCCCTACTTTTATAGCATTAGGAAGACCACTATTAATTGTATCATAGGTATCGACCAATAATACACATTTCTCAGGAAAAATCTTAGCATAGGCTCTAAAAGCCTCCAATTCAGAAGGAAAACTCATAACCCAACTATGAGCATGGGTTCCCTGTACTGGAATATTAAACATTTTACCTGCTAAAGCATTGGAAGTCGCATCACACCCTCCGATTATTGCTGCTCTAGCCCCGTAGATACCTGCATCCGGGCCCTGAGCCCTCCGCAATCCAAACTCTAACACGCTTCCTCCCTCGGCAGCCCTGCATACCCGATTAGCCTTTGTTGCAATCAAGGTTTGATGATTTATAATGTTGAGTAAGGCTGTTTCAATTAATTGTCCTTCAATTATAGGAGCCTTCACCCGGATGAGCGGTTCATTGGGAAAAACTACGGTTCCTTCCGGGATAGCATACATCTCCCCTGTAAATTTAAAGTCTCTCAATAATTCTAAAAATCCATCGTCAAATAAATCAAGGCTTTTTAAATAATCAATATCTTCACCGGAAAAACGCAAATTCTGAATATAGTCAATTACCTGTTCCAAACCGGCAGCAATGGCAAAACCATTCCCGCAGGGATTACGACGATAAAACAAATCAAATACTGCTTCTTTTCTATCTCTACCAGTTTTATAATAGCCGTAAGCCATAGTAAGTTGATACAAATCTGTAAGTAAAGTTAAATTTCTCATAAATTTTCCTCCCTAAACCTCAGGTCTAAACCCATTTACATTATTATAGTCAAAAATAAAGTTTTGTATTTAGATTTAGCCTAACCTTCTTTTCAAATCAAGAAGATTTTTATTAATTCTCTTAACTTGCAAGCAAAATGCCTCTAATTTTGCTTCTATAATTTGAGGGAAAACATTCCCATCCGATTCCAAAGATAAGAAGGGTAAATAAGGATGGATCTCTAACAAAATTTTAATTAGCTGATCTTCCGCAGCTTCTCTTTTCTTCTCATTGTTAATAGTTTTGCTAATGATAGCTTCCGCTACCCGACTTGGCATACAGCCAAAGGGGCCAACAGAAATAACCCCAGCCACTTCATTTAAAATTTCACTAATCGCTGCTCCTATGGTAAGAATAGCTTCTCCTGATAGGGCAGGAGATATGAGGTGGGCAACCCTTTCTACAATTTTGTCTACCTCCATCAGCTGGTACTTATACAATCCGGATTTAGCAAGAATGCTTTTTATTTCCCGTTCATACCTCACTTTAAAAATTGTCTCCATTTTTACCCTAAGCTTGTCCATTTTCGTACACTTTTCTGAGAGATCATTTTTTATTAAATAGTCACAGTAATAAACCCATTCATGAACAGGAGCAATTTTGGAAATAATATTTTTTTCGGCCAGCCTTTCCACTAAATACTGACGGGAAAAACCATCCCTTCTAACATAAATTTCTCCTATCAAAGCGATTTTACAAGCCTCTTCATAACTTCCTAAAAGCGGTATCTGAGCCAATTCTGTTGCCACTTCCATAAGAACCCGACGCAGACCTAGCCAACTATCCTTTTCCATACTAGTAATAACTTTAGCACAGCATTGTTTGTATATATCTAATGCCTCTTCCTTATCCCGGGCTAAAGCCAGTAAAGCACTGTAAATTTCATCCATTACATCCGCGATAACTACGGAACACCAAGCCCGCAGCAACATTCTCCAGCCAATACCACCATAACTATTTCCCGAGGTTAAAGTAAAAATAGCTACATTTTCAATTTGTTCTTGGTTGATAATCTTTTCCATAAGCACACTGTACTGGCCAAAACGACAGGGATCCGGTGCTTCAGGCATATAATAAACTAGGATTTCATCTTTATCCTTTCTTTCCCTTAAATATTTCAGCAAACTACCCACAGTAAGAATCAGAGGCAGACATTCTTTACAAGAAGCATAGGCTCTTCCAATTTTAAGCTCCTCATCATTCGGAGGAGTAACTACAGTTGCTCTCATTCCCGCTCTCCTGATAGAAGCCGCCAGCATTTGCATGCTCAAATCTCCCATGGATGGTAAAAGAGAATGTACTTTCGGATCAGTAAAAGGATAAATATTTCCAAAAGAATCCCTTACTTTAAGCTGGCGTCCGTAAATTACCCGAGCCGGTGAAAAAGCTTTTTTTCTTCCTTCTGCTCTCTCTTTCTTTTTTAACAACTCCAGATAACTGTTTATAACATCTAAAAAAGCTTCTATTCTGGTGTCAATTCCCGCATCCGCCGTATGGCTGTCTAGCTCTAAAGTAAGTGAAGGTTTTCTGCCCATTATATCCCTGAAATAAGTAATCACAAAGGAATCCGGCCCACAACTAAAATTGGTTATGTACAAACCAAATAGCTGCCTATGGCGCTGAACAAATTTAGCTGCTTTAAGAATCACCTGCCCCATGGACCAGTACATCCTTTCCTGGGGTTCTTCCTGACCATAAGGAAGAAAATCACAGGGAATAGCTAAATACCCTCTGGAAGTAAGTTTTTTCGGTATTCCCATATTCGCTTCTTTAGCAAAGGCATTATAAGGCCTGCCAAAGATCACTATTCTTACCTGTTCAGGATTATCCTCCAGTTGTTTAAGAATCTCTTTCCCAATACTTTGGGCCTCATTAAGATAAGCAAGCTGTTTAGACATCGCCTTTTCATAAGCTCTTTCCCCTTCCAAAGCAGAAAAACCAAGCTGTCTAGCTATAGAAACAAACTCGCTCTTCATTTGTTCATAACCACCGACAAAATCCAAAACCGGAGAGATAATTCTCTCATCGTTATTCAAATTAAAAGCCGCTCGAAGGCAATAGGTTTCCCCTTGAACCAATGGACAGGTGAAGCTAATAGGAATATTGTTTTCCACATTCAAGCCTTTAACATGCGGAAGAAAAATATAATCTAAATCCTTTTGCTTAAGCAAATCTGCCAGCATCCCATGGGATATTTCCACCGGAAAACAAAAGGCCGCCCCCCTCTTCTCAATACCGGCAGGGTCAATTTTATCAGCTAAAACCACATCTAAACCCAACTCTGTAAAGAAATTTGAATAAAGGGGATAAAGAGTATTGGTTAAAAGGGATTTAAGCAAGCCGATTTTTTTAGCCACCGGTTTTAATTTTTCCGGCAACCTGCCAGCATATTTATCAAAAACCAGCCGCTCTCTTAACTGAACCAAATCCTCGGCCTGTGCTATCTCATCAAGATTGTGGACTAGATTAACATATTTATTGCAGGCACCCCCAAAGGGATAATCTTTTCCGTCAATCCGCAGGATAGCTATTTTGCACCTGCGGTCACAATTATCAGAACCTCCATTACAGATAAAAGACTTGCCATAACTGATTTCCCTTGCAGCCAACTGGTTTAAATCAAAGCTTTTCTCCTTCATTAAACCCAACTTTAGTTTATTTTTTACCTCCAAAGCTACCCCAAAAGCCCCCATTAAGCCCGGTTCAGGAGGTACGATGATATTTTTACCGGTCAAGGCGGCCATAGCTACAGGGACAGCTCGATTATAACAAACACCACCCTGCATAAACACTTTCTTGCCTACACTTCTGTTTCCTTTTACCCGGTTGTTATAATTCATACAAATTGAATATACTAAACCGGCTACAATATCCTCCCTCTTAATCCCTTCCTGCACGGCATTTTTGATATCACTGCTGATAAAAGCAGCACACTGGTCATTAAAATTGGGAGGATTGGTAGCTGACATAGCCAGTTCTGCAATTTCTTCCATCTCTAAACCTAAGGATTCTCTAGCCGACTCCTCCAGGAAAGAACCTGTTCCTGCCGAACAAGCTTCGTTCATAGCATAATCAGAAGGAACCATATTAGTTATATAAGTATACTTAGCATCCTGCCCCCCAATTTCAAAGATAGTATCAACTTCAGGATCAAAATATACGGCAGCAGTAGCATGGGCAATTATTTCATTAATCACTCCGTCAGTTAAAGCATGCAACCCCGCAATTTGTCTCCCCGAACCGGTTACACCAAGACCTATGATTTCTAAATCAGTTTTTACCTGCCTGGCCAAGCTGACATAACATTTTCTGGCAGCTGCCACCGGGTCGCCATTTGTTCTTAAATATTCAGAAGCTAAAACAGCATTGTCAGCTTCCCTTAAAATAACAGCTTTGGTGGTAGTTGAACCTACATCAAGGCCAATAATACAGCGATCCCCTGCCTTTGCTTCCTTCCTCTCCATAGTTTTGAAAATAACCCGCTCTTCATAATCCTTAAGAGGTGAAAGAAAAGCAAAAGAACTAGTATTTACCTTATACAACTTGGCCTTATCCAAAGATTGTTTTTCAGGTAGTTTCAAACTCCAAAGGGCTGCGCCTAAAGCTTCAAAATAAGGAGCTTCATCTGGAATTATTAAATGCTGTATTTCCTTTTTTAAATAATTTACCATAACCTTATTTCTG
>DUMD01000064.1 GCA_012840065.1 Clostridia bacterium | reverse complement strand
CCCGACGAGCTACCTGACTGCTCCACCCCGCGATAAAATAATGGTGGAGAGGGCTGGATTCGAACCAGCGAAGGCTTCGCCAACAGATTTACAGTCTGCCCCCTTTGGCCACTCGGGAACCTCTCCATTTAAAATATGGAGCCGACGATCAGACTTGAACTGATAACCTGCTGATTACAAGTCAGCTGCTCTACCAATTGAGCTACGTCGGCACGTTTAAGCTACACACCTTTAAATTTAATTTTAAATGTCACTCGCAAAAGATATTTTCTCATAAATCTTTGCTGATGTCAACTTATTTTTTTTACATTTTTCTTCATTTGTTTTAAACCATTACTCGCGGCACATTCAATATCATAGCATCCGCTAATCTTTTTGTCAAGGTATTTTTTTGATAAGTTTAAAAACAACTAAACACAAAAAGTTTAAGGCCCGCCAACTGACGAGCCGCAAAACTATTGTTTCTGGGCATCCCTTTTCTCCAAATATTTTTCTAATTTCCGTTTAACCCTCTGAAGTGCATTATCAATTGACTTGACATGGCGTCTGAGTTCATAAGCTATTTCCTGATAAGATTTACCGTCTAAATAAGCCATAAGCACGCGCCATTCCAAATCACTGAGTATTTCTCCTATTTTTCCTTCAATGTCATCAAATTCTTCCCGACTTATGATTAATTCCTCCGGATCGGTAATCTTGGTACCAGAAATAACATCCAACAAAGTACGATCTGAGTCCTCATCATAGATAGGTTTATTCAAAGAAACATAAGAGTTTAAAGGGATATGCTTTTGACGGGTTGCTGTTTTTATAGCGGTGATAATTTGTCTGGTCACACACAGCTCTGCAAATGCCCTGAAAGAAGATAGTTTTTCACTACGAAAATCTCGGATAGCTTTATATAATCCAATCATTCCCTCTTGAATGATATCTTCTCGATCAGCACCAATTAAAAAATAAGTCCTCGCTTTTGCCCGAACAAAGTTTTTATATTTATTAATCAAAAACTCTAAAGCAATCCTGCTGCCATTTTTGGCATACTCGACAATTTCTTCGTCGGAAAGGCCGTCATATTCTATTTCCATGAAAGCTTCTCCTTGTACTTGCATACTCACTAATTATCGCCTCCATTCAAGAAATTCGCCCCCGAGCGCTAAAAATAAAAGGAGCATCTAGCCAAAGCCCCTCTTTATTGATGCGATAAAATTTTATTAATTTTTTTTAATTATAACTTATGTAAAGCAGACAAGTCAAGCCTGTACACCGCGCTTCTCATTCCGTTTTTTGGCTTTTTGTAAATTATTTCCTTCTTCTTAATTCTTCCATGATTTCCCTTTGTTTAAAACTAATTCGTTCTCCTACACTATTGGGTTGATAGTTAAGTTCAGATTTACTATAACTTACTCTAATTTTTTCCTGAACCAGGACTAAATCATTCCATAATTCCCGAGCAGAAATTCGATAAGCTCCCTTACCCAAAATAATTCTTTGTTCTTCCCAATCCGAAGTAGCTACTGTCACCACAGCATTATCAGCTAATTGGTAAACCAACCTTTCAATTACCGCATCAGCCGTTTCTCCTTCCCGGGAATAAATTATCTCTAACGGACCTTCAGAATAGCGCTTTTCCAAGCCTCCCTTTACCAAATGAGCATCAAAAACTATAATTATCTTTATTCCTTTGTATCCCTGATAAGAAGATAAGAGCTCAATCAGTTTTTCCCGGGCATGCTCATAGCTCTTTTCTTTAAAGGCGGATAAAGACGACCAAGCATTTATGATATTATATCCATCAACAATTAGATACTCTTGCACCGGAAAATCACTTCTCCTTTTAAAAAGATCTGTTTTACCTTCAATAACCCAAAAATTCTCTCTGCCGCATTACTTCATACATCAACAAAGAGGCTGCTACAGATGCATTTAGTGAACTTATTTCCCCCTTCATAGGCAGCTTAAGCAAATAATCACATTTTTCAGTCAGTAGTCTACCCATACCTGCCCCCTCGCTACCAACAATCAGTGCCAAGGGGCCGGCCAAATTTTCCTCCCAATAACTTTTAGCAGCAGAAGCATCGGAACCGGCAATCCATATCCCTTTAGTCTTTAAATAATCTACTGTCTGGGCCAGATTACTAACCCTAGCCACAGGCACATATTCAATGGCTCCTGCCGAAGCCTTAGCAACTGTTTCAGTTAATCCTACCGCTCTCCGTTTGGGAATAACCACCCCATGAACTCCTGCAGCATCGGCGGTTCGTAAAATAGCACCCAGATTATAAGGATCTTCAATGCCGGCCAAAATAACAATAAAGGGATCCTCCTTAAGTTCCTCCGCCCTTTGGAGCAAATAATCCACATCCACATATTCCTTCGGTGCGGCATAAGCAATTATCCCCTGATGGGCAGTGGTTTCACTGAGTTTATCTATTTTTTTTCGATCCACTTCTTGAACAATTATTCCTTTTTGCCTAGCTAATTTATAAATTAAATCAACAGAATAGGATTTAAGCCCCCGGGCAATTAAAATTTTTTCGATGGGCCTGTTAGCTTTTAGTGCTTCTAATACAGGATTTTTACCTGAAATTAGTCCCGCCATAAAAAAACCTCCTCCGCTGGTCAAATAAGCTTTTTCCCATCCGCATCGTCCTAATTGATAGTTTTACCGCATTTTTTTATATTTACCCGGCAAAACTATATAAAGAAGCGGGGTGAAAAAAATGTTTAAAAAAACTACGGTCTTTCTATTCGTCTTTATTTTTATTTTTCTAGTTTCTTCTACCAATGTTTTAGCTCAAAAAAACGAGCTTTTCTATCTCATAGATGAACAGAGAAACATACTGCTGATTACCCAGCAAAAAATCAGTGTTGGAGACCGCTATTGGACAGGAGAAACCTGGTATGAAGTAAATAAAGTAGATGGTAATATTGGATACGTAATCAAGATTGAAGATCCCAGCATTAGCGCCCAAAATAAGCAAAGGCAAACTCTAAAACTAATCATCATCTTCATTTTGCTGGCCGGTATTGGTTATTGGCTTTTCCGACGCAAAGGCTACGCCTATTTTAGAAAAAGGAGATAAGCCTAAATTTTGCTATATTTTTCCCTTACCTCCTCCATTTTTCCGCAACTCATTTCCCCTTCCCGGCAGTAACCGCTCAAACAAGAAGGCCCACCCTGGGCAAAAATTATCGGCTCCACTTTTCGGACCAGTCTTAACATTTCGTCGGCCAAAGCCTGGATTTCCCATTGAGCCCGGTTGCAGCAGCGAAGGGAGAAAAAGTGAAGCAATTCTCTGGCATTCATGGTTAAAATAAACTTAGTCTCTGCTGCATTGGGCAAAACAAAACGAGCATCTTCATTACTTTCCTGCCCTTTATTGCCAAGAACCTCAACCCAAAAATCATACCATTCCTGAATTTGCTTCATTTGCTGATGAAAAATTTTCACATACTCTTCTCCCAACTCTGCTATTCTGGGAGGTACAATATAGTCAAACACCCCATCAGCGTTCTTGCTGCTTAACTCAGAAACATATCTCTGGGACTGCACGCTAAAGCTAGCCAGGCGATGTCTGGTAATTTGAGCTAAAAGGCTTCTGGATACTCCCTCCACTCCAAAGGTAAAGGAAGCATGTTCAATAGGCGAAAAATGCCCCATCTCCATTAGCTTTTGAATAAATTTTGTTTGGTCAGCTCCTTTAATCCCCTTTTTTAATTCGGAAATATCAGCAGAAAAATAGCACAATTTGGCTCCCATAGCGATAATTTCTTCTGGATCCCATGTATATCTAAGTAATTCCACCCGGAGATTTTTTCTTGCCATGTAAAAATACCCCCTAAATCTTACAATCTAAAAAATTTACTATGGTTATTATTCTGCTCCAGCCGGTCCTTTCCTTTAAGAAAATAAAGCAGAAAAGAAAAGACCCCGCCAGCGGCAGGGCAAAAACAAAGGTTAGGATTTGGCAAATAGAATTTTATCGGCCAGATCAAGAATTTCGTTCAACCGATAATATTGTTCGGTCAAGAAAAGATAACCTATTAGAGACTCAAAAGCCGTACTATATCTGTAGGTCATGACAGAGGCGTTTTTGGGAATGCTCCCCGGACGAGCATTCCTTCCCCTGCGCACAATTTCCTTTTCTTCCTCGGTTAAAAAAACTTCCAAATCAGTCAACAAACTGGCTTGAGCTTGAGCTCTAACGTGCTTAACCGATTCCTGATGCAGTTTTCCTACCTGCGACTGCTGGGAAGAAACAACATTCAATCTTACCCAAAGTTCATAAACAACGTCACCGATATAGGCCCAGACCAAAGGGGATAAGAGATCAACCTCCTCCTTAGACAAGTGGGCAAAAACAGGTTCTTCCTTTTGCATCTTTTCCTTCTGCAGAAACTGAAAAAACTTGTTCAATATCTCCTGCACAATCTCTCCTACTTTCTCCGCCAGATAGTTCCCTCAGGACTATCCTCCAAAACGATACCCAGTTCTTTTAAACCATCCCTTATCCTATCCGCTGTAGCCCAATCTTTCTTCTTTCTAAATTCTTGTCTTAACTCAATTAATAAATCGATAAGTTTTGCTTCCAGCTCATCGCCTTTATTCATCTCTTTATTCCTTAGTTCAAAAATCCCTAACACATTACCTAACCGAAGCAGAGTTTCTTTGGCAGCCCTTAAAGCACCAATAGTACCTTCTTCCTCTTCCATATTTTTTTGACGCAGGTCCTGTAAATTCCGGTTTATTTCCCTGACAAATTCAAACAGATGTCCTAAAGCCAAGGCAGTATTAAAATCATCGTTCATAGCCTCCTTGAAACGCTCCTCCACCCTCCGACATTCCAGCCGCAAAGGATGGTCTTGCCCGGCATGATCGGAAACTTCCGGCAGTTTATCCAATTGGTCTAAAGCAGTATAAAACCTTTCCAAACTCCTCTTTGCCTCTTCCAAACGCTCTTCACTAAAGTCTAAGGGACTGCGATAGTGGGTAGAAATCAGGAAAAAACGAACTGCATCAGGGGGATACTTGGCCAAAATTTCCCGGACAGTGAAGAAATTGCCAAGGGATTTAGACATTTTTTCCTGGTCAATTGTAATAAAACCATTATGAAGCCAATAACGGACAAATTGTTTTCCGTCAGCATAAGCTTCCGACTGAGCTATTTCATTTTCATGGTGGGGGAAGATAAGATCGCTACCACCGCCATGAATATCAAAGCCAGGTTTTAAATATTTTAAGGACATAGCAGAACACTCAATATGCCAGCCCGGTCTGCCAGGCCCCCAGGGGCTATCCCAGGCAGGTTCCCCTTCCTTAGCCCTTTTCCAAAGAGCAAAATCAAGAGGGTTTCTTTTCCGAACATCAACTTCAACCCGGGCCCCTGCCTTTAATTCATCCAAGTCCCTTCCGGATAGTTTGCCGTAATCGGGGAATTTACCCACTGAATAATAAACATCCCCCTCCAGTTCATAGGCATAACCTTTCTCGACCAAGGTTTTTACCATCTCGATAATCTCGGGAATGTGATCAGTCACCCGGGGATAAAAATGTGCTCTTTTTACCCCCAGGCGATCCATATCCTCAAAATATGCTTTGATATAGGAATCGGCAATTTCTTTGGCCGTCTTTCCTTCTTCCTGACTCCTTTTAATAATTTTATCATCCACATCAGTAAAATTCTGAACATGGTAGGTTTCATAACCCAGATATTCCAAATAACGGCGAACCACATCGAAAACCACAAAGGGACGGGCATTTCCTAAATGGGGATAGTTATAAGGTGTCACACCGCAAACATACATACTCACCTTTCCCTCATCCCTAACCACAAATTCTTCTTTTTTCTTGCTCAAGGTATTATAAACTCTGAGAGACATTTCTTCCTCCCCTTTCAAGTTTCGCTAGCCTTTCCTCTAATTGTTCAATTTGCTGTTGCATGGAGTTTAACATTTCTGCCACCGGGTCAGGAAGCTGACCATGTTCCAAATCAATATAATCATTTTGTTTAACCACCCTAAGCCCCCGATGAACCACAACTCTTCCCGGGATTCCCACCACAGTACTGTGAGGAGGCACAGATTCCAACACAACAGAACCAGCTCCAATTTTAACATTATCACCAATAGTTATGGAGCCCAGTACCTTTGCTCCCGTACTTATGACCACATTATTACCAATGGTTGGATGTCGTTTTCCCTTTTCCTTCCCGGTTCCACCCAGAGTAACACCCTGGTAAATGGTTACATTGTTACCTATCTCTGTTGTTTCTCCGATTACCACACCCATCCCGTGATCTATAAAAAATCCTTCGCCTATTTTAGCACCGGGATGAATTTCTATCCCCGTAAAAAACCGGCTGATTTGAGAAATAATTCTAGCCAGGGTAAAGCATTTATGTTTATAAAACCAATGAGCAACTCGATGGGCTAAAATAGCGTGAAAACCTGGATAACAAAGAATTACCTCCAAAACATTCTTAGCAGCAGGATCCCGTTCAAAAATCACTTGGATATCCTTTTTAATTCTTCTAAACACTGTTTCACCTCCAAAAATATAAAAATTTACCCTTAGCCAACACAAAACTCCCTCTTTTTTAGGATAGGCATTTCACCACTCCTAAATAACCTATTCCAAACTTTTTCTTGAAGCTTAAAATAAAAAACCTTCTGTCTCCATAATTCAGAGACGGAAGGTTTTCCGCGGTCCCACTCTGCTTGGGTTAAGAACTAGGCTTAACCCCACCTCAAGACACGGTTGATAACGGAACCCACCGGAAAGACCTACTTGCTCAATTACCGTTCGGCCTTTCACTCCAGGGCGCACTTCAATAAACGTCCTAATTAACCGCTTTCAGCTACTGCGGTTATCTCTGTGAAAAGGACAATTTATCTACTCTACCCCTTCAACATTTTAGGTCTATCATTTTTTTATTATTATACGCAGAAAGAATAATTATGTCAATCAACCAGGTTCTGCAAAGACTGTTCTATCCTCCTTATAGCCCGATCTTTACCCAGGATGGAAATTATATCATACAATTCAAGCCCCGAAGTCCGGCCGGTAAGAGCCACCCTCAAAGGCATCATTACTTTCCTCCCGCTCAGCTTACTTTCTTTTATAGTTTCTTTAAGCATTTCCAAGACGCTTTCGGAACTAAAGTCGGATAAATTTTCTAATTTAGTGCAAACCAGATCAAATACCTGGGGAACCTGGGGTTCCTGCAGGATCTTCCGTTCTTTTTCCCCCAAAGGAGGCAGCTCATCTTTATAAAAGACTTCGGCATGCTCCGTAATCTCACTAACAACATTTAACCGTTCCACAGCAGCTTTAACAATAGCCGTAACCCGTTCATATTCTTCACCTGATAAATCATCACCCACAAAACCAGCTTTTTGCAGGTAAGGAATGGCTAAATCAACAATTCTTTTAAGGGGACTTTTGCGAATATAATGGCCATTCATCCATTTTAATTTATCGTTATCAAAAACAGCAGGATTTTTAGCAACTCTGTCCAGGGAAAATTCTTGAATAAGCTGATCCAGGGTAAAAAATTCTTCACCACTTTCCGGAGACCAGCCTAAAAGAGCAAGGTAGTTAACTAAAGCTTCCGGCAAAAATCCCATTTCCCGATAGTGGGTTAAAGAAGTAGCCCCATGCCTTTTACTCAACCTTGTCCGGTCAGGGCCTAAAATCATAGAAATATGAGCAAATTTAGGCTGAGGGAAATTAAGGGCATCATAAATCATAATCTGCTTAGGAGTATTAGAGACATGATCATCTCCCCGGATAACATGGGTTATTTTCATAGTCACATCGTCAATTGTAACCGCAAAATTATAAATTGGCACACCATCGGGTTTAACAATTACAAAATCACCAATCAAATCAGTATTGAATTCAATCTTACCCCTTACCAAGTCATCAACTACAATTATCTTATGCTCAGGAACCCGAAAGCGAACAGTGGGAGTTCTCCCTTCTGCCCGGAATTTTTCTATTTGTTCGGGGGTTAAATTCCTGCAGCGACCGCTGTAAATAGGCATTTCTTTTCGGGCTAAGCGTTCTTCCCGTTCTTTATCCAATTCTTCCTTGGTACAAAAGCAATAATAGGCGTGCCCTTCTTCAATCAATTGGTTGACATATTTATGATAAATCTCCAACCGTTCAGTTTGCCGGTAAGGACCATAATCCCCACCAACCAAAGGACCTTCATCCCAATTAAGCCCCAACCACCTTAGTTCTTCCAAAATTGCCTGTTCATATTCGGCCGTAGAACGTTCAAGGTCTGTATCTTCTATCCTCAATACAAAGGTACCGTTATGCTTTTTAGCAAATAAATAATTAAAAAGGGAAGTACGAGCTCCTCCTATATGTAAATACCCAGTTGGACTGGGGGCAAAACGTACACGAACATTTTCACCCACTCCTATTACCTCCTTAGCAAATATTGTTGTCATAAATAAAGTTCTTGGATCAATCATACCCCATTAAAAACAAGTTGGCAATTTTCTTTTCAAAAATCTGCCTGTCCGATTATTTTTAGATTTAACTTTTTTATTTTCCCTTTAAAAGCAAAAAAATATGAAGAGAAAAATCCTCTTCCCTGCTTAGATATTTTTTTCAACTGATTCCAACAAAACAACCGCTTGAGCAGCTATGCCTTCGCCCCTTCCTGTAAACCCTAAATTCTCGGTAGTGGTAGCCTTAATATTTATTTGCTCCGGGTTGAGTTCTAAAAGAAAAGCAATTTTTCCCCTCATTTGTTCCAAATAAGGTGCCAATTTGGGACGCTGGCAAATAATTATAGAATCCAAATTGACTATTTTAAACCCCTTTTCTCCAACCAGCCGTTTAACCTCAGTCAGAAGAATCCCGCTGTCTATATCCTTATATCTGTCATCCGTATCCGGGAAATGTCTTCCCAAATCTCCTAAACAAGCAGCTCCCAGCAAAGCATCCATAATAGCATGAATCAGAACGTCCGCATCCGAATGGCCCAAAAGACCTAAATCGTAAGGAATTTTACAACCACCTAAAATTAATGGCCTTCCTTTAACCAATCTGTGGGCATCATAACCAATTCCTACTCGCAATCTCCACTTCTCTCCTTCAAAATCAGTTTACCTAAAAGCAAATCCCGCTTAGTTGTAATTTTAATATTATCATAATCTCCGGGAACAATCTTTATCTTACCCCCAATTTGCTCAACCAAAAAAGCATCATCCGTCCCCATAAGTCCTAGAGCTTGGGCATTTTGATAAGCCTTTTGCAGAAGCTCAAAAGCAAAAACCTGGGGAGTTTGAATAGCCCAAAGTTTTGAGCGATCCAAGGTAGATTCAACTACTCCCTCCTGAATGTCTGCCTGTTTAATGGTATCAATAACAGGAACTCCCAAAACTGCAGCCCCATATTGAAAAGCAGCTTCAATAACCTTTTCTATTAAATCTGTTTGAACAAAAGGCCTTACGGCATCATGAATTAGAATATAATCGGCATCCTTAACCTGAAAAAGACCGGCCAGGACTGAATCCTGCCGTTCCTTTCCTCCAGCCACAACTGTTTTTACTTTTTCTAAATTATATTCCTTCACCAAATCAGCAACATAATCCAGCTCATCCGGACCGGAAACTACCACTAATTCATTAATCAAACTGCATTTCGTTAAAGCTAAAATAGACCTAACTAAAATAGGAAGCCCGTTAAGGGACAGAAATTGTTTTTTTATCCTGCCCCCCATTCTTTTCCCAGATCCGGCCGCCGGGACAATCCCAACTATTTTCATTGGCTTCAACCTTTCAAAGGGATTTAGGTTTGGCAAAGATCATCCTGCCGGCAGCAGTTTGCAGTACACTGGTTACCATCACATCGATAGTTTCTCCAATGTATTTTTTCCCGCCATCTACAACAATCATTGTCCCATCATCTAAATAAGCTACTCCTTGCCCACTCTCCTTGCCGTCTTTAATCACATGGACCACCATTTCCTCTCCGGGAAGCACAACAGGTTTCACCGCATTGGCCAGCTCATTGATATTTAGCACGGGCACCCCCTGAAACTCAGCCACCTTATTCAAATTATAATCGTTGGTAACAACTTTGCCGTCCAGCATCTTTGCCAAGCGAACCAGTTTACTATCCACCTCTGCAATATCTTCAAAATCTTTTTCATAAATTTGCACCTTAACTTTAGATTCCTTTTGAATTCTATTGAGAATATCCAAGCCCCTTCTTCCCCGATTTCGCTTTAACAAATCTGAAGAATCAGCAATATGACGTAATTCTTCCAGAACAAAACTGGGAATGACCAGAGTACCCTCTATAAAACCACTTTCACAGATATCAGCTATTCTACCGTCAATAATTACAGATGTATCTAAAATTTTACACTGGGCCTTCCCTTCCAATTTTGTCTTATCTTTTAAAATAGTTGGATTTTTATCTATCAAACGCGGTAAACTGTTAAACAAATTCGGCAAATCATTCCTTTTCTTTACTGCCACTACAGCTCCAAAATAACCTAACACCAGACTGGAAACTATAGGAAGAACAACTCCTAATACCCTGATATGATAAAAAGGAGCAGATAATAAATTAGCAATAATGAGTCCAATAATCAAACCGATAACTCCGAAAAACAAATCCTGGATAGGTGTTTTCTGCAAAAAACTCTCTATCCAACTGCTAATACTTAAACCAATCTTCTTAACCTTGGGAGTAATTACAAAACCAATAAATGCACCAATCAAAATACCTAATCCCTTAATCACCATCAACAGTGAATCGGTAAATTCAATTTTAGTAAGGGTAGTAAAAATTGGCAAAAAGTAATCAACAATTTCATAGCCTAATGCTGCACCAATAATTGTGATGACTAGAGTGATTAATTTATTTAGCATTCGCAGCAACACCTCCTTTCGAAGTCAACTGCCACTATTATACGATAAATGTTAGATCAATTTCAATTATTTTCCATTAGATCTTTCTCCTTAAAACCAGGACATAAACCTTAATTATTAAATTCTTGATTAACTAAATACTCAATTTCCTCTTCATCTCGATTAACTACCAAAACCAGCTCACTTATTAAGATTTGACGAGCATTTTCTAACATTTTCCTTTCCCCGGAAGACAAGCCTTTTTCTTTTTCCCTTAAACTAAGATTGCGAACCACTTCTGCCACTTCATAGATATCTCCTGTCTTCATTTTTTCTAAATGCATTCTATATCTCCGATTCCAGCTAGAAGTTAGCTCTTTTCCCTTTTCGCGTAGAATAGAAATTACTTTTTCCACCCCTTCTTTATCAATAATTTGCCGCAGCCCAATATTATTTACACTATCTAAAGGAACCATAACCTGCATCTGGCCTAAAGCCATTCTCAGAATATAATAACTTTGCTTTTTCCCCATAATTTCCTTTTCTTCAATAGCCTCAATTATGCCGGCACCGTGCATCGGGTAGACAACCTTATCCCCAATACTAAACATAAATTTACCTCCTATGGCTATATTTTATTTCATCGTAACATGAAAAGAAAGAAGATGTCAAGAAAAGATTAGATTATATCACATAGATAATTAGTTGTCAACGAACTATTTCTGCTAATTTTATTTGATTAGCGGAAAAGTCACATCTAGATTCCAATGCCTCAAAAAGATGCAGAATTGACAAGTTCTAAAATCAATCAGTATAATTATAAATACCGAAGAAAGTTCTTGGTTACAAACAAGGCAAAAATATCTTATCTTAAAGTCAAAATCCCATTCGGGAAGTGTACAGTTCTTATTTTCCCTGGAAAAGAAGTTTTACAACTGTTAAATGGATAAAGTATTGCCAAAAAGGAGGAAAATTTATGCACGAATCAACTGATTTCCAACAATTTCAAAACACGGTTAATAAATATTTAATTAGACACCGAAGTATTATTGATATTACTTCCAAACTCCAGGAAACTAACGCTAAAGTAAATAGAGCTCTGGCAAAAGCCATAACTCAATGCGGTTGTACCTCCATTAAGGCAAGTAAACAAAGGTATTGTGAAGTCAAAAGTCTGGATAGCGCCCACACCTGTTTAAAAACCCATTTAGAAGGAGAGCTTTGTCCGGATTGTAAAGAAATATTAGCAAGCGAAATCGGGCATAACCTGTTTTATTTAGCAGCCCTTTGTCAAGTAACCGGTTTAAGTTTAGAACAAATTATAAATGAAGAAAATAATAGATTGCAAACCCTAGGCTATTTCAGCATGACTTAAACATAAGGGAGAAGTTGAGTTTTAAAAAACTCAACTTCTCCCTGAGTTTAAATATACCTTTCCAACAATAATTGTTCTCTCAACTTACGCAAACTTTCCTTAATTAATCTTGCCCTTACCTCTCCAATACCCTCAACTTCATCCAAATCATCAATAGAAGCAGAATAAATTCGGTTAAGTTCTCCAAATTTACCCACCAAATTTTCTACTACCACCATTGGAATCCTGGGAATCTTTCTTAAAATTCTATATCCCCTCGGTTCCACAGATAAATCAAGGCCTTGGCTGCTTGTATAGCCTAACAGACGGCAGATCTGGTTCAAATCAAGCAAATCTTCCAAAGACCAGTCGGCAAACTGTTTTCTTATGTCCAAAACAGTTGTTTTTTCGCCGTCCGAACAATAATCGCGAATTAAAAGCTCTCCTTCTTCCTCCACATTATTTACAAGTTCTTCTAACTGCATTCCAATCAATCTGCCCTCTGTTCCCAGCTCGCTAATATATCTTTCCAACTCGGCAACTATTATCCGAACCATTTCACATCTTTGAATAGCAACCGCCACATCAAAAAGAGTAACCTGTTCTTCAAATTCCAAGGCCCCCAAATTAATCAAAGCATGATCAGCAGCCTTCTTATATTTTTCCAAGGTTTGCAAAGCCTGATTAGCTTTAGACAAAATCAAAGAAATATCACGAAGGGCATATTTCCAATTACCTTTATAAATAGTGATAACATTCCGCCGTTTAGAAATAGAAATAACCATTTCTCCGGTTTGCTTAGCCGTTCTTTCAGCAGTACGATGCCGAATACCTGTCTCTCTGGAAGCAATTAACGGCGAAGGTATTAACTGGGCGTTAGCATATAAAATTTTTTTACAATCAGGTGATAGAATAATTGCCCCATCCATTTTGGCTAATTCGTATAGGTTTGCCGGACTGTATTCGGCATCAATATAAAATCCTCCCTCGATAATTTCCAGTACTTGAGGACTATTTCCTACCACAATAAGAGCCCCGGTCTTAGCCCTGAGTATATTGTCCAGCCCCTCCCTTAGAGGCGTACCTGGTGCTACTGCTCTTAATGCCTTTAGTTGTTCATCTTCCAAAGTTTTTACTTCCGCCATCCAGCTATCCCCCTAAAGCCAACTCCAAAGCAGTCGTTAAATTTTGTACCCCAATCAAATCTATTTCTTTCCACTGCTTAAGGTCGCGACAATTTCTTTCTGGTATGATAAATCGATTGTAGCCAAGTTTATAAGCTTCCTTTACCCTCTGCTCAACCCTGTTTACACTCCTGACCTCGCCTGTTAAACCTATTTCGCCAAGCACTACTGTACCGGCAGCAACAGGGATATTGCGAAAACTAGAGGCAATAGCCACTGCTATGCCCAAGTCTAACGCAGGTTCTTCTATTTTTATCCCTCCGGCAATATTCACATAAATATCCTGATTTCCTAACTGCAGGCCAACCCTTTTTTCCAAAACCGCACTAATCAAAATTACTCTGTTGTAATCAACCCCCGCAGTCATTCTTCTTGCCACCCCAAAATTAGTTGAACTTACTAAAGACTGTAATTCAACTAAAACAGGGCGGCTTCCCTCCATACTGGGAACAACAACAGAACCGGAAACATTAATAGGCCTCTCAGCAAGTAAAAACTGGGAGGGATTCACAACCTCTTTCATCCCGCTTTCAGTCATTTCAAAAATTCCAATCTCGTTAGTAGAACCAAAACGGTTTTTTACCGCCCTCAAAATCCTATAGCTATGATGCCGTTCACCTTCCAAATAAAGGACAGTATCTACTATGTGCTCTAATACCCGCGGCCCGGCTATGGAACCTTCTTTAGTCACATGACCGACTATGAAAATGGGAATATCCTCAGACTTTGCATTGCGAGCCAGCTCGGCAGTACATTCACGTAATTGGCTCACACTACCCGGAGCAGAACTTAGATCGGGATTATAAACGGTCTGAATAGAATCGATAATAACCAGTCCAGGCTTCATTTCTTTTATCGCACTTTCAATTAATTCTAAATTATTTTCCGCGTAAACAAATAGCTTGTCCACAGCTGGACCAAGGCGGTTGGATCTCATTTTTACCTGCCTTGCTGATTCTTCTCCGGAAACATACAAGACCGTTCCTGCTGCCTGGGCAAAGCTATGAGCTAATTGGAGAAGAAGAGTGGACTTACCTATTCCCGGGTCACCACCAATTAGAACAACGGAACCAGGAACAATTCCTCCTCCCAAAACCCTATCCAATTCTGAGCTATTGGTAGGATATCGTTTTTTGTCTTCTGTCCTTATCTCCGTAATAGGTTGGGGAGTAGATTGGGCCGGCTGTCCAAACCAGCTAGTCCGATTAGAATTTATTTTTTCCTCAACTAAAGTAT